>DVNF01000044.1 GCA_018714575.1 Candidatus Stercoripulliclostridium merdigallinarum | reverse complement strand
GTGTCGGATCCCGCCGATCAGCAAGATTTCGGCAGCGTACAGCCGCTGTCGGCGTTAAGGGACGTCGTGGTTTCGGCAGAATCGGCTTACGGTTCGTTGATAGGTTCCATAGAGGCCGGGACTACGGCGATCACCGATGAAATGATGCAAATGGCGGCATACGGATTCGTGATAGAATATTCCTCCGGCGGCGACAGTACCCAGGAAGGTATCGCCGCAGTCGGCGGCGCGGTCGGCTTTGTCGGAGCCAATTCCGTATTGGGCTTTGTCAACGTCGAGATCCCCTCCGGCGAAAGCCAATTGGGCGGCGCTCAGGCGGCACAAAACGTATATTCCCCGACTTTGAACGTGGTACACTCCTGGGGCAGCGGCGGCATCGTAGGCAAGAACGCCGGTTTGATTCAATACTGTAACGTTACAGGCGACGGACTGCTCAGCGGCGAAGCCGCGGCTATGGGCGGTATCGTGGGCGTCAACTTCGGAAAGGTCACGAATTGCACGTTCTCCGCAAGACTGAAGTCCAACCGCGGCGCAATCGGCGGCAGCGTCGGCACCACTTCTTCGTTGGGCGGTATCGCGGGTATCAACTGGTCGGGCGCAAGTATCGAAAACTCCGGCGTATCCGGCAACAAGGGTGCGGCGGACTATATCACCGAGCCCACTTTGGAAATGATCACCACAATCGAAGTGTATAACGTCGAAGCAAACGGCGGTATGGGCAACGGCTTGTACGCGGTGTATACGAACGACGATATGACGAACATCTACGTCGGCTTGGCGGTAGGCTATAACGGATCGAATTCGTTCGTCAACGGCGGCACCTTCACCGGAAAGATCATGGTAAACCGCCGCAGCAGCGATATTTCCACCGGCGCCACCTATATAGGCGGAGCGATAGGATATAACGATTCCAATACTGCTTCTAGCGTTACGACGGACGTCAATATCTTCTTCTTCCACTATATGTACGTCGACAGCAGTATACCGGTAGATGAAAATACTACTACCGAATATTTGGTACAGCACCTGTACGTCGGCGGCATTTACGGCGGTAACGGCGGAACTTCGACGCCCGGCGGATCGTATAATACCTCTGCGATCACGGCGGAGTACTTAGGCGGCGGTGCGGCAGTCAGCCAGGACGACCTGGATCAAAGCAGCTGGTCACCCTCCAACGCCTTTATGACGGGTACAAACATAGGTCAAGCGCAAGTACATAATTCAGGCGGCACTTTGAGGACCGGATGTCAGATGCCTGCCGACCCGTCCGGATCAATTTTGAGAGACTGGTATGACGGTAAAGTGGCTGCGCCCGAATGGGTTTTGAAAGAAGTCACCACGGTAAACGTCAACTGGACTACCTGGTGGAAGGGATATATGTACGGCGGCAACGGACGGTATGTACAAATTTCCTAGGCATAACCCGGGACATTCTTTCGAACGGCTGCACGATCAAAATAAAAACCATAACGGAAAAACCCGCGCACGCAGCGCGGGTTTTTTATGCGTAAAAAAGCTAACAGGAAAAAGTATATAAAAACCGAAATATCAATTTAAAAAGGAACGACGGGTTTTAGCTAAGCAATCCCAGAAAAGCCGTAAAACGCGTTTCCGTATTCAACAGCGACGTGACGTCCTTGCCGTTTGCCGCCAAAGTATCCAATGCGATAAAAAGGTCGATCTCCGTATTTATCAACCTTTCGGTACCTCCGCGGCCGCCGGGGGATTTGTTTGTGGGAACCGACCGTTTGCCTTCCAGGTTTTTCAGTTCTCCGATGACGGTGCTTTTCAAACTCTTTAAATACCGCAGCAGAGGCCCAGGCGTTTGGGACATTCTGTCCAATATACCCAGCTGTTCTTCGGCGATATTTAAAGCTTCGGAGTATTCGGGATGAGCGACCCCGTTCAACTTTTCATTGTATGCGCGCGCAAGGTTTTCCATATAATTTTCGTCCATGGTAAATTCTATTCGGTTACTCGTGATAAAATAACGGGTAAACAGATAAAAGGCTAAAAGACTAAAAAGCTAAACAGGTAAACGTGAAAGGCTTATATCCTTATATGACAATAATCGCCCGATTATTCGGTAATACGCGCGCGGCAAATAGGATAATCGGTTTATGGATATATTTTTTTCTGACGACGCCGCGCGCGACGCGGCGGAATACGTCGTAAACAACTTCCCCGGAAGGGGAGTGGTGTTGTACGCCGCGGAAGAATACCGTAACGAGTTTTTGCGCGCGGGGATAAGGTTGATATCGTCTGAAGTCGACGGCGCGGAAAAGGCTGTGGCGGTGGGGATCGGCAGCAAGGAAAACTACCGCCTTGCCAGGGCTGAAAACGCCTTTGCGTATGTGTTGGCAGGGGGAGTCGGGTTTTCAGAGATGATTTCTGATTTTTTGATTATAGGCTACAGAAAAATTAAATCGGGATACCCGAAAGCCGTTTTTATCGATACATGTCAATCCGAAGAATTTATCCGCGAAGCCGCACTGTTTGCCGCTGAAAGCTATCTGTCGCTACTCGACGTATGCTTTCAAAACGGTTACGTAGGCGGCGGAAAAAAGACGATCGACAAGGCATGGGAATTGGTGCGCGAAGGTTCGGCGGAGGAACGCGTCGAATTTTTCTCGAAGGCGGTTTCGGCAGTAGGACGTTCGGAATTCAGCGCGATCGTCGACGTTTCCGGAGGGTCGCATCAATCGTTTACAGCCTTAGCGCTTTTCACGGCTATTCGATTTACAAATTTTAGTTTTAGTAGTATATTATTAAGTAGGGACGCCGCGACGGCGGTGTCCGTAACGGGCGACGGACCGTTCGGGATCCGACCGGCAGGTCACAGAACGCCGAACTTATACATGGCAAGGAAATACCTGCCGCCGGCAGACGAAGCCGACGATTGGTGTTCGGCGGTGTTCGACAGGGACCCGGATCCGGAAGAGATGCTTTCCGTATACGCCGCGGCGGCGTATTACAGCAGGGAAAACGGCTTCTTTGCGGCACTGTGGGACGTCGGCTTTGTGGACGGACTGCAAAGAGGTTTCGAATACGTTTCCGACGCCGTGACAAGCCGCTACAAATGCACAAATACATTAATACATAAGAATACATAAATGATCCCGACGCAGACGTAAAAACGCCGGGCAAGGGCTCAGGATTTACTATATCAGAGGAACTATGAAATCTAGAATCGACGCCGATTTGTTTTTGTTTGATTTGGACGGGACCGTCTATATGGGCGATACGCCGATTGCCGGCGCTATGGATACATTAAAGAAATTGGGAGCATTGGGAAAAAAGGTCTGTTTTCTTACAAACAACTCTTCCAAAGACAAACGCGAATACGTCAAAAAGCTGACCGGCATGGGTTATCCCGTAGATTTGTGGCAAATCATCACCTCGACAATGGCTACGGTGCAGTTTTTACATACGCGCCGCCCGGGAAAGAGCGTCTTTCCGATAGGAACTCCGACTTTCGTACAGACTTTAGAGGAGGAATCCATTCCGATTTCCGATGACGCCGATATAGTTTTGCTGGCGTTCGACACGACCTTGACTTACGATAAATTATGGCGCGCCAACGTGTTGTTGGAAAAGGGCAGGGAATTTATCGCCACGCACCCCGACACCGTTTGCCCGTCCGACAAAGGAGATATGCCCGACGTGGGGTCGCTGATGGCGTTGTTGGAATGTTCCTCCGGCAGAGCTCCCGCCGTAATATG
>DVNF01000043.1 GCA_018714575.1 Candidatus Stercoripulliclostridium merdigallinarum | reverse complement strand
TTTTTACAATGTTAGGACAGGTAGCGTCGCGCACGATTATCCCCCGCTTTGCCGAAGCTGCGTAAACGGAAGGCGGCGCGCCGTGAGCACTGATCACCAACACGTCCCCGGCAGTTAGTTCCTCCGGCGATAACGCTACCGAAATCCCTTTTTTCGACAATCTTTCCGAAACGCGATCGTTATGCGCCAACCTCCCCAAAGTGTACACTTTTTTGTCGGGAAACTCCTCTGCCGCCGATTCGGCTATCGCGATGGCGCGTTCCACCATTTTGCAAAATCCCGGAAAACGCGTAATTGCTATTTGCAATGAACTATCTCCTCTATTTTCTTGACTACCTCGTCGGCGTTCATGTCCGAAGTATCCACCACTACGGCACCGTCTGCGACTACTAACGGAGCAAAATCGCGGTGCATGTCCTGGTAGTCGCGCTTATTAACGTCCGCCAGAATCTCTTCGTAAGTCATACCGTTCAACTGACCTTTGGCAGACAATTCTTTGTAACGGCGTTCGGCGCGAACTTCCGGCTTCGCGTCCAGGTAAATCTTAGTTCCCGCATTCGGCAATACATAGGAACCGATATCCCTGCCGTCCAACACGCAATCGCATTCCGAAGCGATCTGCCTTTGCAATTCCACCAATTTCAGGCGCACTTCCGGAATTTTAGAAACCGTGGAAGCCGCAAAAGATATTCTGTGCTCCCTGATATACGGAGTGACGTTTTCGCCGTTGATGATAATTTGCTGTACGCCGCCGGCTTCGTCATAAGAAACCTTCATTTCAATGGCAGGCAACAACGGCTTTACCCGCTCTGCGTCGGCAGGATCTACTCCTTTTTCCAAAACGTAGTAGGCAATTCCCCTGTACATCGCCCCGGTATCCAGATAAAGTATCTTCATTTTCTCCGCAAGGCGTTTTGCAAGCGTCGATTTACCTGCACCGGACGGTCCGTCTATAGCGATATTTAAAGGCATACGCTCTCCTCCTGAGTGTAAATTATTTAGTTTGTTTTTTCCGTATCGTCAGTATTCGCTGCGTTAGCGGCATTAGCGGCATTAGCGGCATTTTTCCCTGCCGCATAACCCGTAGATAAAGCGATTTGTATGTTGTATCCGCCGGTCAAGGCGTCTACGTCGATGATCTCGCCGGCAAAGTATAAATTGCTTACCGTCTTGCTACGCATGGTTTTGGGATCGATTTCGTTAGTCTTTATACCGCCGGAAGTGACGATAGCTTCCTCTATCGGTTTTAAAGAAACCGCAAATTCCATACCTTTCAGCATTTTTATCAGATTTTTTCTTTCTTCTTTCGTTACGGAGTTGACGGCTTTTTCCGAATACGGCAGTAACCTTGCGTACCAATTAGCGACAGAATGCGGCAACAGATCGGGAAGTATATTTTTTAGGCGTTTATTAGATACAAACTCCCTTTGCAGTCTTAAATCCAACGTCTTTTCGTCCAAAGCCGGTTTCATATCCAGGCTAAGCACAACCTTTTCGGCGCGGTTGACGTAGGACGACAAAGTCAAAGCCACAGGTCCTGAAATGCCGTCGTCCGTAAACAAAGCTTCGCCGAATTCGGAGCGGCGTTTGCCGTCATAACAAGCGGTCAAAGCAATGTTTTTCAGGGAAACGCCGACAGGCAATCCGCATTCGGAAACGGGATAGCTTCCGAAAGGCGTTTTTACCGTATCGACTATAAACGCGGAAAGCGCGGGTTTGGGTTCGACGACGGTATGTCCCACCGCCCGGGCAATAGCGTAGCCGGAGCCGTCCGCTCCGGTCCCTGGATAGCTTTTGCCGCCCGTAGCCAAAATAAACGCGTCGCCGTAAATCAATCCTTTCGATGTGGCTATAGCGCTGATTTTTCCTTGATCGGTTATAAATTTATCGGCTTTCACGCCGGTTTTCAGGCAGACTCCGCTTCGTTTCAATTCGTTAAAAAGCGCATCGACTATATCGGCGGCTTTGTCGGACGCGGGAAAAACTCTGCCCCCTCTTTCCGTTTTCAGCGGAACTCCGCGAGCAGTAAAAAACTTTTGCGTGTCCGCGTTGGAAAAACCTTTTAGCGCACCGTATACAAATTTAGGATTTCTGACTATTTTTTCGATAAATTCGTTAAAATCTGCGGCGTTTGTGACGTTACAACGTCCCTTACCGGATATGTAAAGCTTTCTGCCGATCTTTTCGTTTCCGTCCACCAAAGTGACCGCGGCGCCAAGGCTTGCGGCGGTGATAGCAGCCATACAACCTGCAGGTCCCGCTCCGATTACTACCACCCTCATTTGCTTTTCTCCGCCTCCGCTTTCCATGCTTTAAGAACATTGTAATCGGTATGGTCGGAAGTCAGCGGAGTTATCGTGGCATAGCCTTCGGAATATGCATAAACGTCGGAATCGACGGAATTTTCCACCTCGATCGGATCGCCCACCAAAGTGTGCGAGATACCCTGTTCGTTGCTTTCGCCGACCAGGTAAATGTCGGTAAACGGACGTTTGCCGATAGACACGAATTTATGTCCTTTGTTACCTATTTTATGGTTGTTGATATTGATGTTTATGGCGTAATTTTCGGAGCATAATGATATATAATAATCGAAATTCGCCAGGAAAAAATCGATAATTCCTTCGTAGTCCGACTCCTTTTCCGGGTTAGCCGAAACGGCTATCGCCTTTACTTTGTACAAAGACGCCTCCATAGCAGCGGCGGCGGTGCCGGAATATACTACTGTGGTTCCTATATTTGGCTCCGTGTTGATCCCGGAAATGACTAAGTCGATCTTTTCCTTAATAAATTCCATGCCGAATTTGACGCAATCAGCCGGGGTACCCGACAGCGAATAGCACTCTGTAGGATATTTTTCGATCTTTTTTAAAAAAATCGGCTTTCCGAAAGTCATTGCGTGAGCCATACCGCTGTTGCATTTTGCGGGAGCTATGACGGTGACTTCGTGTTCCGCCGACAGCCTTTCTGCCAGCCTTTTTATGCCGTAAGAAGCGTATCCGTCGTCGTTTACCATCAAAATACGCATTTAAAACAGCTCCTTCAGCTTCTTTATTTCCTTCGGGGAAAGATACCTCCAGGCGCCTCTTGCCAAGCCGCCCAATCTGATTCCCGCGATCTCCACGCGTTTTAAAAATATTACGTTAAAGCCCAACGATTCGAACATACGTCTGACTTGGCGGTTTCTGCCCTCCGTAATGGTGATTTCCACTCTGGATACGCCGTTCTCAAAAGCCAGCAAGCGTGCTTTTGCCGGCTTTGTCATGACCCCGTCCAAAAGTATCCCGGAACGCAACTTCTTTAAATGCTCTTCCTTGACTTCGCCCTCCGCCTTTGCGATATAGGTCTTTGGAACGTCGTTTTTGGAAGCGGTCAGATTATAAGCCAGATCTCCGTCGTTGGTCATCAATACCAATCCTTCGGAATCGTAATCCAACCTGCCGACCGGGAAAATTCGCTTTCCGCAATCGACGTAATCCATGACGGTTTTTCTGCCTTTGTCGTCTTTTACCGAAGTTATGCATCCCTTCGGCTTATTCAACATTATGTAAATATCGCGCCTGACGGGGTCTATTCTGACCCCGTCAACGTACACCGCATCGTTATAGACGTCCACGTCGGTTCCCGGTTGAGTTACCGGCTTTCCGTTGATTTTAACTCTGCCTTCGGTAACCATCCTGTCCGCCTCTCGGCGGCTGGCGACTCCCGACTCTGCTATAAATTTATTGATTCGCACCTTTTACTCCGTTACTACTTCCCGAATATAGAAAATATTCCCTTTTTCTCAATATCTATAGTATATAATTTTTCTTCGAAAATCAAGCGGTTATCCTTAAAAACCTTTACCGAACCCACCTGATCGTTCGCAGAATGCGGAGCTTTGATCGAATCTACGCCCTCGACCACCGTTTCAACGCTCTCGCTTCCGTCCTTTTTCATAGGATAATAACACGCGTTTTTGACTTTCAGATCGGCGCTTTTTATCTTTCTGTTGCCGCTGACGGGCACGGTTTTATAAACGTAGTCCGGCGAAATAACGCGATTCATACTGTAATTTTCAAAGGCATAGTCCATTAAGTGCGCGGTCAGTTCGAAATAATCGTAATAATTTAACGCCACAGCGACCACTTCCATGCCTTCACGTTCGGCGGAAGCAATCAGGCATCGCCCGGAATTTTTGGTAAAACCCGTTTTTACGCCGGTTGCTCCTTCGTAGTTATAAAGTATCTTGTTTTTGTTGGCAAAGTACCTCGTTTCGTGCCCTTCGCCCTCGCATTTAATGTTTTTTGTAGAAACGATCTTTTTGAACTCGGGATTTTTCAAACCCTCTGCGGCTATCAAAGCCAATTCGTATGCCGTAGTATAATGGTTTTCGTCGTGTAAACCGTGCGGGTTGATAAACGAAGTGTCTTTTAGCCCCATTTCCGCGGCTTTTTCGTTCATTTTCGCGACGAATTTGTCCACCGAACCCGAAACGTGAACGGCAAGCGCCACGGCGGCATCGTTCCCCGAACGCAGCATTAAACCGTACAACAGCTCCTCTACCGTAAACTTTTCTCCCTCTTTCAGATATATGGAACTGCCCTCTATACCTACCGCCTGTTTCGGAATGACGACGGTATCGGATAAATCGGTGTTTTCCAATACTACCAGCGCCGTCATGGCTTTCGTTGTCGAAGCCATGGGCAGTCTGGCGTTTTGGTTGGACGCTTTCAACAGCCTCCCCGTAGTCACTTCTATCAACGCATAGCCTTGTCCCGCAGCCTCTGCGGACTCCGAAACGCAATACGGCTTCGGAGCCGCCAAGAAAATCAGCAAGAGTGCAAACGACAGTAAAATTAACGCGATTTTTTGCGAAAACTTTTTACGAACTGTTGCGCCGTTTCCAACCATTTTTCCAGCCCCTCCGCAGGTATTTCGGTTTCTTCTACGCATTCTTGTTTGCGTTTTCCCAATTTAAAATTGATACTAAACGTTATATCAGACATGATTTCACCTCCGCGTATAGTTTTTATCTTTTGGAAAAAATTATTCCCGCTAAGGATATTTCCGCATCCAAATACAGGTTCAATCTGTTTGATACCAAACCCGAATATTTTAATTCCGATTCTCGCTCACTTAATGCGTAGCAGTCGATTTTATTCTGAATTAAGTCGATTTTCATAATAGTTGCAGAATATAAACCGTTGTTTTCATTA
>DVNF01000042.1 GCA_018714575.1 Candidatus Stercoripulliclostridium merdigallinarum | reverse complement strand
ATTATTCGGACGGCAAACGATCGGTGGCAGAAAACGTGGCGGCGGCGTTGAAACGCGGGCTGGAAGCGGTGGCGATTTCCGACCACGGGTTCAATAACCCGTCCAAGTTTGCTTTGACGCGCGAAAAAGCCGCAAAGCAAGCGGAAGAGATAGCCCTCGAACGCGAAAAGCACCCCGATATTAAGATATATCAAGCTATCGAAGCCGATATTTTGGGGCTAGGCGGCGAAACGGACATGCTGCCGGAGGATTTCGATAACTTCGATTTCGTGATAGCGGGATTCCACCGCTTTGCAAAGCCGCACTCCGTAAAAGATTTTTTCGAATTTTACGTTCCCGGTTATTTTTCGGCGGTAGTAAAGCCGTCAGCCGATCGTATAGCCCGAAACACCCGCGCCTTTAACGCGATGATAAAACGCTATCCCGTCGCCATAGTCGCACATTTAAACGATATGGTGATATGCGACCCCAAGGAAGTTGCCAAATGCGCCGCAGATTACGGCACTTATCTGGAAATTAACTTAAAGCATATCGCTATATTTGAAAGGGCTTTGGACGGGATATTGGCAACCGACGTAAAGTTGATCGCCGATACCGACGCGCATACTCCGGAAAAGGTGGGGGATTTTTCAGCGCTGGAGCCGTTGGTAAAGCGTATTCCCGAATTGAAAGATAAAATTTTAAACGCCCGACCGGGCGAAATAATTTTCAGGAAATAATCATACTATCGGAGTGATACGCTCCGATAATTTTTCGAATTCTTCCGAACCGTTGAAAAATTCTCATAAGCTTTTGACGGAAAAACCGTGGAAGCTGATACTTTCGATGAGTATCCCTTCCATGTTTGCCATGTTGTCCACAGCGATAGGGTCTATAGTAGGCAGTTTTTTTATCGCGCGCGACATCTCGGCGTTGTCCGCGGCTTACCCGATACAAGCGTTGATGACGGCGTTTGCAATAGCTGTGGGAATAGGCTCCGGCTCGGCATTGTCGCGCGCGATCGGACAGGGCGACGAAGCGTTGACGAAACGCACCGCGGCAGGAGGCACGGCGCTGATTTTGGGAACTCTGTTGCCTGTCACGGCTTTGGGTATAGCCGCGGCATTCCTTTTGCCGGCGGTATTCGATCTGAACGCGGAGGAGGTAGACGGAGCAAAAATATACCTGATAATAATTTCGGCGGCGTTTCCGATGACCGCCGTGCATACCGTATTCAACCGCATTGCCGTTTCCGAAGGCGTAACTGTGCCGCCCATGATAGCCGCCATATCCGGTACGGCTGTGACCGTAGCCATAGATTTTCTGTTATTTAACGTGGAAACGCCTCTATCCGGCATGGCAAAATTAGGCGTTGCGGACGCCGTCGGACAGGGAGTGACGTTGATCGCCGCGCTGATCATAGCAAAACGATTACCGATCACTCCGTTTATCGATAAAAGATATTTGCCGGATAAAAAAGTATTCGCGGAGATAATCAAAGTTTCCCTGCCTTCTGCGGTACAAAACGGAATAGACGCGATGTTTTCTACGGCATTAAACGCCATTTTGGGCGGAGCCGCCATCGCATTTTACGGAGCTTTTTATAAGGTTCGCCAACAGGCATTGACTCCGATATACGGATTGAACCAAGGCACCGTGCCTATCCTCGGAGCGGCTTTCGGGAACGGGGACAAAGCAAGGTTTAAAAAAGTATTCGTCATCTCGTCGTCGATAGCCCTGGGAATAGCGGCGGCGGTGACGATCGCCGCGGAATGCAGCGCGGATAAGTTATTAAATCTGTTCGACATTACCGAGGAAGTAAATTATTTCAGAATTTTGGCGGGCGGCTTTGTTCCTGCCGCCGCGGCGTTGATGATATCGGCGGCTTTCGTAGCTACCGGACAGGGCGGCAAAGCAATGGCGTTGAATTTGTTACGCGGCGCGGGTATCGGTATCCCCGCGGCATTGATTTTACGGAACTTGCCTACGGGATATACCTGGATAGCTTTGGCGGCGGCAGAATTCGTCGCGGTAGCGATCTTTATTCCGATAGCAGTCAAAAGCTATAAAAATACCCCGCTAAAAGCAGGGCAGAAAAAGCAAAAATAAATAAAACAAATCACTTTAAATACTTTTCGGCGATTTTTGCGGCAAAAGCCACGATTTCGGCGCAGGGACGTTCGGCATAGTATTTTGCTGTACGCTCCGACGGCAGAGGGGAACTGTCCGCCTCTACGTCCTTTAACAGCTCGGCGCAGGTCATGGTGCCGAAGCGTTCCGAAAATTCGTCCATCGCCTGTCTGGAAACCGAATAGATCTCGGCTTTGGAATAATCGGGGTGAGCTGCGCCGATCGACATCAGCATGCCGCTGACGGCTCCGCACAGTTGCCTTGAACGCGCGACTCCGCCGCCGAACGGCGCGGAGACAGCTTTCAGAGTATCGGTCGGTAAACCGCTCAGATCGGATAACGCCATTGCTACAGACTGCGCGCAGTTGAATCCGGAATAAAAATATTCCTTGGCTCTTTCGGCACGGTCTTCGCTCATTTAGCCAACAGCTCCTTTAATTTTCCTTCGACCGCGGCGGAATCGGCTTTGCCCCTGGTGGCTTTCATTACATAGCCCAACAAGGCTTTCAAAGCTTGTTCCTTGCCGTTCAGGTAATCTTTGACGGCGCGTTCGTTAGCGGCGATTGCCTCTCGGCACAGTCCGTCTACGACGGAATCGTCCACCGAAGCCATATCTTCTTTTGTCAAATAATCAGACGGTTTTCCGCCTTTTGACAACATTTCGTTCAAAACGCGTTTTTGTATGCCGGAATTAATTTTGCCGGAAGAACGCAGGTTGACCAATTCTATCATGGCTTCCGCGTCGAAGGGGATTTCGAAACGTTCTTTTTCCTCCTCCGTTTGCATACTGCGGAATATCTCGCCCAATATCAGGTTCGCGGCGATCTTTGCGTCGGCTTTTTCGATGCAGGCGGCATAGAAATCGGCGACGCGTTTGTATTCCACCAATCTGTCCGCCTCGACTTCGCCGATACCTTTTTCCAGGAAGGCGCGCTTTAATTCGGCGGGTAGTACGGGCATCTGTTTTTTGATGGATTCTATGAATTCGTCGGAAACGCGGATAGCCAAAATATCGGGTTCGGGGAAGTACCTGTAATCCTGGGCGTCTTCCTTACTACGCATGCTTTCCGTAGTTTGGGTACCCTCGTTATACCTTCTGGTTTCCTGTACGACTTTTTCTCCGGAATCCAACAAATCGCATTGCCTGGCATATTCATAAGCCAGCGCTTTTTCCATAAAGCTGACGGAGTTCATGTTTTTGATCTCCGTTCTGGTGCCGAACGGAGTGCCGGGCAGGTGTACCGAAATATTGACGTCGCACCTCATAGAGCCTTCCTGCATTTTGCAATCGGACACTCCGATATGGCGCATTATAAGTTGCAGCTTTTCAACGTACTCTCTGGCCTCTTCCACCGAAGCGATGTCGGGTTCCGAAACGATCTCGATCAAAGGCACGCCGCCGCGGTTATAATCGACGTAGGTGTATCCGCCCTCGTGTACCAACTTGCCGGCGTCTTCTTCCATATGGATATGATTCAGGCGGATACGCTTTCCCGAATCCAATTCCACGTAACCGCCGACGGAAACGGGGTTTTCGAATTGTGAGATCTGGTATGCTTTCGGAAGGTCGGGATAGACGTAGTTTTTCCTGTCCATCGTCGTGATCGCGGATATTTTGCCGTGGGTGGCAAGTCCGGCGCGAATGGCATACTCCAACACTTTTTTATTTATTATCGGCAAAGAACCGGGCTCGCCCGTACATACCGGGCAGGTATGAGTGTTGGGTTCGGCTCCGAATTTAGTCGAGCAACCGCAGAATATTTTTGAATCGGTTTGCAATTCGACGTGCGTTTCAAGACCTGCTACAAAGAGGTATTTAGACATTATTTTACCTCCTTTGCCGTGATACCGGCGAAGTTTTCATAAGCGTAAGCCGCGTTTAAGACTACGGCTTCGGAAAATTTCGCGCCTATTAATTGCATGCCTATCGGCAGACCTTTGCCGTCGAATGCGACCGGCATCGATATCGCGGGCAATCCGGCGATATTTACCGGCACCGTGCAGAAATCCGACATATACGTTTCTATCATGTTTTCGGAAGTGTAGTGCAGGGGGAAAGCCGTGGTGGGAGCGACCGGAGTCAGCATCAAGTCGACGGATTCAAAGGCTTTGCGGAAGGATTCCTGAACCTGTTCGCGCACGCGGAGCGCTTTTTTATAATATGCGTCGAAGTATCCCGCGCTAAGGACGTAAGTGCCTAACATTATGCGGCGTTTGACTTCCTTGCCGAAGCCTTGGCTACGGGTTTTCATGATCATTTCGTTTACGTCGTCGTAGTCCGTGGCGCGGTAGCCGTATCTGATGCCGTCGTAACGCCCAAGGTTACTGCTGGCCTCGGCGCAAGCGATAATGTAATAGGCGGGCAGGGCGTATTTTAACCACGGCACGGATAGTTCGACAATTTCCGCGCCCATTTTTTCGTATTGTGCGAACGCTTGTTTTAGAGCGTCGACTATTTCGGGGTTGATACCCTCAAAGTATTCTTTCGGGAACCCGATTTTCAAGTTTTTGACGTTTCCGTCCAATTTATCGAAAGCCGGTTTCGACAGGGCGGAGGAAGTTTGGTCGCGCGGGTCTTTGCCTCTGACGGCGTCGTAAACTATTGCGGCGTCCGCAACGGACGAGGTCAGCGGTCCGATCTGATCCAAGCTGCTGCCGTAGGCGATCAAGCCGTAACGCGACACCGAACCGTAGGACGGTTTCAATCCGACTACGCCGCAGAACGCGGCGGGCTGTCTGACAGAGCCGCCGGTATCCGAACCCAAGGCTGTCTCTTATACACAT
>DVNF01000041.1 GCA_018714575.1 Candidatus Stercoripulliclostridium merdigallinarum | reverse complement strand
GCACATTACGACCGTATTGTAAACATATATTAAACAGCTTCGGCTGCGGGGGTGTGTATGTTTGACAACCCTACAGCAAAATATTCTTCGGTCACATTAACTATCCGTTTGACGACAAATAACTTTTAAGGAAGCGTTACCCTTGCTTGCTTTTGAGCCGCGCGGATAACACCGATCGGCTGATAACAGCGCGCTTGTCATAACGGCAATGCCGTCGGTCGGCGAAAAAATTGTTTAAAAGCCTTTTCAAAGCTTTAAGTCTCGTGATATAATTATCGCATGAGTTTTGCAGATAAATTGTTTGTGGAAAACGTGCGCGACATTTTGGATAACGGTTATTCCGACGCCGAATTGGACGTCCGTCCCCATTGGGAGGACGGCACAAAGGCGCATACCGTTAAGAAGTTTTGTATAGTCAACAGATACGATCTTACCAAAGAATTTCCGATCATGACCCTCCGTAGAACGGCTTTTAAATCGGCTATAGACGAGCTTTTGTGGATATGGCAGAAGAAATCCAACAACGTTCACGATTTAAAATCGCATATCTGGGATTCCTGGGCGGACGAAAATGGTTCTATCGGCAAAGCCTACGGCTATCAGTTGGGCGTAAAACATACTTATAAAGAGGGCGAATTCGATCAAGTCGACAGAGTTATCTACGACCTGAAAAACAACCCTCAATCGCGCCGGATCATGACAAACATATACGTTCACGCGGATTTAAACGAAATGAACTTGTATCCGTGCGCATATTCGATGACGTTCAACGTGTCGGGCGATACTTTGAATTGTATTTTGAACCAACGTTCCCAGGATATGCTGACAGCGAACAATTGGAACGTAGTCCAATACGCCGTGTTGCAACATATGATGGCGCAGGTTTCCGGATTGAAAGTCGGAGAATTGGTGCACGTTATCGCTGACGCACATATCTACGACAGGCATATCCCCATCGTTAAAAAGATGATCGAGGGCGTTCAGTATCCCGCTCCGAAATTCGTAATGAATCCCGATAAAAAGGATTTTTACGACTTTACCGTAGACGATTTCGCGTTGGAAGATTACCGTTTTAACACCTTGGATCAAAAGATAGAGGTCGCGATTTAATATGAAAGCCATCGTTTGCGTAGATAAAGAATGGGGAATCGGCAAGAATAACGGCATGTTGTTCCATCTTCCCGCCGATTTAAGGTTTTTTAAGGAAAAAACCGTCGGAAAAATCATAGTAATGGGCGGAAACAATTTGCTGTCGTTTCCCGGCTCCAAGCCTTTGAAAAACCGAACGAACATAGTTTTGACGGATCTGTACACCAGGGACGATTGTGTCGTGGTGCCGACTTTGCAAGATTTGAAAGAGGAACTGAAAAAGTACCCGACAGACGATATTTTCATAGTCGGCGGAGCCATGTTCTACCGCACCATGATAGAGTATTGTTCGGAAGCGTACGTTACTAAGGTCGACGCCGTGGGCGGAGCCGCAGTATTCTTCCCGAACCTGGATCAGATGCCGGGTTGGCAGTTGGAGGCAGAGGGCGAAAGCATATCCGACAACGGCTATAACCTGAAATTCACAACATATAAAAATAATCAAGTAAGGAAATTCTAACATGACCAAAATAAAAATGAACGTGCCGCTGGTCGAAATGGACGGCGACGAAATGACCAGAGTGCTGTGGAAAGCCATCAAAGAAATTCTGATCCTGCCTCATGTCGATCTGAATACCGAATATTACGATTTGGGCTTGCCGGAAAGAGAGCGTACCGCCGATAAAGTCACCTTCGACGCCGCCGAAGCCATTAAAAAATACGGTGTCGGCGTAAAGTGCGCTACGATCACTCCGAACGCGCAACGCGTACAGGAATACAACCTTACCCAAATGTGGAAATCGCCTAACGGCACTATCCGTGCGGCTTTGGACGGAACGGTGTTCCGCGCTCCCGTTTTGGTTGACGGCATAAAGCCTTTGGTCCCGAATTGGACGCAGCCCATAACCATTGCCCGTCACGCTTACGGCGACGTGTATTCCGGAGTCGAAGCTTACGTCCCGGAAGGGGGTAAAGTGTATCTGGAGCTACCGAACGGAGAGAAAAAACTTATTAAAGATTTACCCTCCGCCGGCATAATCCAAGCCGTTCACAATTTGGATAAATCTATTGCCGGATTTGCCAGGAGCTGTTTTAATTACGCTTTGTCAACGAAACAAGATCTGTGGTTTTCTACCAAAGACACCATTTCAAAGACTTACGACCACCGTTTCAAGGATATTTTCCGTGAAATTTACGACGCGGAATATAAGGAGCAATTTGAAAGCGCCGGTATCGAATACTTCTACACTTTGATAGACGACGCCGTGGCTCGCGTCATGCGCAGCAAGGGCGGCTTTATTTGGGCGTGCAAAAACTATGACGGCGACGTGATGAGCGATATGTTGGCGACGGCGTTCGGTTCCTTGGCGATGATGACTTCGGTATTGGTTTCTCCGGACGGGAAGTACGAATACGAAGCCGCTCACGGCACGGTGACCAGGCATTATTACAAGCATCTGAACGGCGAAGCTACTTCCACAAATTCCGTAGCTACGATTTTTGCCTGGACGGGCGCGCTGAAAAAACGTGCGGAATTGGACGGAAACGCGGAATTGAAAGAGTTTGCCGAACGTCTGGAAGCGGCGACCGTTTCGACTATCGAATCGGGCATTATGACGGGCGATCTGGTCGCCTTGTTCCACCGCGAAGGCGTTACGCCGAAAAAAGTAGGCAGCGTCGAGTTCCTTGAAGCCGTGGCAAAGGCTCTGTAAGCGTATGCAAATATATCCTTTCAATTTTCCTAGTCTTTTAGGCGTAAACGCTTACCTGGTAGCCGACGAGGCTACGGGTAGCGCCGCTTTGATAGATTGCGGCAGGGGATATAAAAAAATTGCCGATTTCGCCGCGGAAAAAGGCTTTAAGGTGGAAAAGGTCCTGCTTACGCACGGACACTTCGACCACGTTATGGAAGCGGCTAAATGGAAAGCGGCAGGCGCGGAAATATTTATCCACGAAGCCGACAACGAATTAATGAAATCCGGCGGAGCTCCGGACGGCTTTTTCGGAGGAGCTCCGAAATTTGCCGCAGGCGCCGACGTATTATTGCGCGGCGGCGAAAGCATTTCTGTCGGCAACATTACTTTTTCGGTCATTCATACTCCGGGGCACAGCCGCGGTTCGGTATGCTATCTGACCGACGGAGCTATATTTACGGGAGACACGCTGTTCAAAGGCTCTTTCGGCAGATACGATTTTCCCGGGGGAGATAAGCACGAATTAAAGGATTCCCTTGAAACACTGTTCGCGTTGCCGGGCGCCGAAAATATCGTCGTATATCCGGGACACGACCAGCCGACGAACCTGCATTACGAAGCGTTGACAAATCCCGGGAGATATTGTTTGGATGATCAATTTTAAACTAACCGCGGAAATCCCATCGTATATGAACGACGTGCCCGAAGTCATTCGGGCATTTTCGCCGTATATAGTCGTATCGGACGAGGGAACGCCGTTTATAATAAAAGTTGTTTCCGATGAAAGGGAATTGGATTTTTTTGTCAAAGACGGTGAAACGGAAACGTATTTCAATACCGATATAAAAGCCTTTGCGGCGCGCGACGGCGAGGATCTGAAGCGCAAAACCAAAGCTTGGGTAAAGGAAAGATTATATAGCTATTGCAACAAAATAACGGGCGTAAACCTGCCTTACGGCTGCCTGACGGGAGTCAGACCGACAGCCGTTTATTATCGCTCAATCGGTAGCTATAGCAACATAAAACAGCATTTAATAAACGATTATTTTGTCGAAGAAAAACGCGCCGACCTGATTGAACGAGTCGTAGAAACCCAAAAGGGGTATATTGTCAGGGATCCTCATCGCGCCGACGTATTCGTCAATATCCCGATATGCCCCACCAGGTGCAGTTATTGTTCGTTTATTTCGGCGGAGCTAAACAGGATCCGAAAAATCGTTCCCAAGTACGTGACCGCGCTTTTAAAAGATATTTCCGATTTAAAAAAGGAGATGGCGGAAAAGGGGTATATTCCGGGCGCCGTGTATATCGGCGGAGGTACTCCTACGTCGTTGGACGCGGAGGCTTTGGACAGAATAACCGACGAACTGAATTTCGGCGGCGAATTTACGGTGGAAGCGGGGCGCCCTGACACGATGACGGAGGACAAATTGGAAGTGTTCCGTCGTAACGGGGTCACCAGGGTTTCCGTTAATCCGCAGACTTTTTCGGACGAAACGTTGGTCAGGATAGGCAGGAAGCATACCGTTGCCGATTTTTACGCGGCGTTTGACAGGGCGAAAAGTTTGGGCTTCGACATAAATATCGATTTGATCGCGGGGCTGCCGGGGGAAGTTTTCGACGATTTTAAAAATTCTTTGAACCGCGCCGTCGAACTTAGACCGCAGAACTTGACCGTTCATTCGTTGTCGTTGAAAAGAGGCGCTGTTTTAAAAGAACAAAACGTTCGGGTAATGGACGGTTCTGTCAAAGAAATGTGCGATTATTCGATCGATACTTTGCTTTCCGCCGGATATTCGCCGTATTATATGTATCGTCAAAAGAATATTGCGGACGGATTGGAAAACGTCGGATATTCTTTGCCGGGGCACATCAACAGGTACAATATCGATTACATGGAAGAAACGACTACCGTGTTGTCGGCGGGAGCGGGCTCCGTCACCAAATACGTTTATTCGGCAGAGGGCAGGATCGAGAGAAAGTCCAAAGCGAAGGGAATTGAAGAATACATTCGCAGGACGCTTGGGGAACCGATCTGAACGGCTGACGGAAAAGGAAAATATTTACGAGAAATTGTTTAATATTGCTTTACAATTAAATTTTATATATGCTATATTTATTAGGCAAAATACCTTGCGCTATGACGGGAACGAAGTTT
>DVNF01000040.1 GCA_018714575.1 Candidatus Stercoripulliclostridium merdigallinarum | reverse complement strand
CCGTTATAGAACGAGTTCAACACCTCCGCCACGAACAGTTCGAACGAAGCCGAAGACGACATGCCGGCGCCTTTGAACACGTCCGAAGTGGTGGTAGCGATAAAACCGCCTACGTTCAGACCTCTGTCCACGAAAGCCTTTACGATGCCCCTGACCAAAGCCGCCGAATCGCCTTTTTCGTCCTCTTTCGGTTCCAGGTCGGTAATATCTACGGAAACGGAGGGGTAGCCTATCGAATTGACGACTATTTTATTGTCCTTCGTTTCGGAAACGGCGCCCAACAAGTCCACGGAAATAGCCGCGGCAATGACTTTGCCGTTGTTGTGGTCGGTATGGTTTCCGACTATTTCGATCCTGCCGGGGGCGCTGAACAAAACCGTATCCGCAGCGTCGGCGCCGAAGCTCCTTTTGTGTTCGTTGACCAAAGCTTCGACTCTGTCCGCAGCTTCCTCCGGAGCGACTGTATAAATAGAACTTACAGTCTCGACAAATTTTTTGTTTTCGAGTAAACTTTTTTTGTCGTATAATATTGCCAAAATCGTAATCTCCTTGTATAATGTTCCTGTCAAGATTATACCATAACGGTTTACCTAAGTAAACATTACGCAACTAATTTTTATACTTTAAGGATTTAAATATGCCACGCACAAAAAAAATCGATACCGAAACTGCCGCCGGTGCGGACGTCGAAAACGTAAAAGTTTTGCTGTCTACCCTGGTGGAATACGCAAAAGACAAACTTTATCTGGGCAGATTCGACGCCGTATACGCGTTAAATCAACTGCTGGCAAGGTTTAAAATGGACGCGCCCGCGGCGGCTATGCGCCCTATCCCCGACTTCCAAACGGGCATTCTGGATCCCTTGGTCGATTACGCGGTAAAGGCGGGTCTGACGACCGAGGACGAAAAACTGCTGTTCGAAACGGAGATCATGGGCTATGTAACTCCCGCCCCCGGCGAAGTTATAGCTCACTTCGACGCACTTTGTTCAATGGAGGGCGCGCAAAAAGCCACTCAATACCTGAACGAACTCGCCGTAGGTTCCAACTACGTCAGAATGGCGGATATAAATAAAAACATCCGTTGGGTAGCCACTCTGCCGGAAGGCAACCTGACGATCACGATAAACCTTTCGAAGCCCGAAAAATCCAACGCGGAAGTCGCTAAGCAAAAACTGTTGCCGCAAACGGGCTATCCGAAATGTATGCTGTGCCTGGAAAACCTGGGCTTTCACGGATCCCTTAGACACCCCGCCAGGGAAACCATTCGCATAATCCCGATGTACCTGAACGACGAACCGTGGTTTATGCAATTTTCCCCTTACGTCTATTTCGACGAACACGTAATAGCTATATCGGAAACTCACCACCCGATGCAGATTTCCGACGAAACTTTCATCCGTCTGATGGACTTTACCGAAATGTTCCCCCATTACTTTTTGGGGTCTAACGCCGACCTGCCGATAGTCGGCGGCAGCATTCTTGCCCACGAACATTACCAAGGCGGCAAAAAAGTGCTGCCCATGTTCCAACGCCCCATAAGAAAGCATTTTGCTTCTGATAACTATCAATCGGTAGCTATAGATACATTAGATTGGTATAATTCGGTCATCAAGCTTAGCGGAAAGAACCGCGAAGAAATACAGGCGGCGGCTCATGACATCTTGGCGGCGTGGCGTAATTATTCCGACGAATCCGTCGGCGTTCTGGCGCATACCGACGCTCCGCACAACACTATCACGCCGATAGCCTGCAGGGAAAACGACGTATACGTATTGTATCTGATCCTTAGAAACAACCGTACCGACGAAAAGCATCCTTACGGTATATTCCACCCCACCGAGGACATGCACAACATCAAAAAGGAAGGTATCGGTTTGATCGAAGCCATGGGCACGTTCATTTTGCCCGGAAGATTGCAAAAGGAACTTTGCGGAGTTGCCGAAATTTTGACTTCGGGCAACATTCCCGATTACAAAGCTTTGTCCGATCCCGAAAACCCGCTGTCGAAGCATTTCGACATGATCATTCAAATGGTATCCGAATTCGGTACTTCGCTGACTGCAAAGCAGGCGCGCGAAGCGATAATCGCACGAGTCAATGCGACCTGCCAAAAGATTTTGGAATGTACCGCGGTATTCAAAAAAACCGAACAGGGACAGCAAGCGTTTGAAAGGTTCCTGAACTCCGTGTCGATATACGAAGCGTAAAAATGGCATACCTGACTTTATACAGAAAATACCGTCCTACAAATTGGCGAGACGTCATAGGTCAAAGATTTATAGTTCGCACTCTGATAAACCAAGTGGAGCGCGACCAGGTGGCGCACGCTTATTTGTTTACGGGAACGCGCGGGACCGGCAAGACTTCCTCGGCAAAGATTTTTGCGCGTGCGATAAACTGCCTGCACCCCGTCGAAGGTTCGCCCTGCGGAGAATGCGAAGTTTGCCGTGCGCTCCGCGGCGAGGACAACCTTGACATCATAGAATTGGACGCAGCCAGCAACAACGGCGTCGAGGAAATTCGCGATCTGACCGCAAAGGTACAATATCCGCCCACGGTCGGAAAGTACAAAGTTTATATTATCGACGAAGTGCATATGCTGTCGTTGTCGGCATTCAACGCGCTGTTAAAGACTTTGGAAGAACCGCCGAAGCACGCGGTATTTATATTGGCGACTACTGAAGTGCATAAACTGCCTCAGACGATATTGTCCAGGTGCATGCGTTTCGACTTCAGGCTGGTGCCGAAGGAAGAGCTGTCCGCGCATCTAAAGCATATCTTGGATAAAGAAGGTATCCCCTATGACGACGCCGCCTGCGATCTGGTGGCGACTCAAGGAGAAGGCTCCGTGCGCGACATGTTGTCGCTGGCGGACATGTGCCTGGCGTTCTCGCCCGATAAGCTATCCGAAGAAGCCGTTTACGAAGTATTGGGGACGTCCGATTTCGATACCCTGGCAACGATAATCCGCGCCACGTTATCGGGGAACGTACCCGAACTTTTAACCGAAACGGAAAAGGTATACAATCGCGGAAAAGGTTTTCTGACATTGAATAAGGAGTTATCGGCATTTATCCGTGAACTTATCGCCGTAAAAAACGTACCCGGCTACAAGGGCGGATTCAACGCATCCGAATACGCCGCGGTCAAAGCCATGGCGGACGAATTCGACAACTATAAAATCGCTCGCGTAATGCATATCTTATCCACCGGCGAAGGCGAATTAAGATATTCTACCAGACCGCGCATCACATTCGAAGCGCTGTTGGTAAAGGCGGCTTCCGTTTATACGGACGACAGTTCCGCGGCTTTGTTATCGCGGATAGAGGACTTGGAAAGGAAGCTGCGTTCGGGAAATTTTACGACGGCGCCCACGGCGGCACCGCCAAAGCCGAATAGCGCGGAAATTCAGAAACGGCTGTCCGCTTTTGCAGGTACGGATACCCAAACTCCGGAAAGCGAATCTACAATATTTTTGGACAATCCCCTGCCGAAAGCCGACGAACGCGCCGAAGCGCTGATGGGACAAATGATCACCGACCTAAGGGCGCAGCACAGACTGTTATTGTATTCTGCGCTAAGCAGTCAGAACTCTTATTATATCGACGGCGAAGAATTTATCGTTAACGCGACAGATCCGGCTTCCTATTCCATGCTGACCGAAGAACACAATTTAAAGGTCCTGGAGGAAATCGCGTTCAGAATTGGCGGATTAAAAATAAAGGTCCAAGGCGGCGCCGTATCCGGCAAGACCAAGCATACCGCCGAGGATCGTGTAAAACTGTACGAACTGATGGGAGATAAACTCCACGACAAAAAATAACGAAATTATAACGAAAATATATTGAAAGGAATATAATAGACGGAGGATCAAAAGTATGGCTAAATTCAACGGCGGCTTCGGCGGCGGCAATATGCAACAGCTGATGCGTCAAGCCCAACAAATGCAACAAAAACTGCAAGCTGCCCAAAAAGAACTTGCCGATACGGAAGTGGTAGCGCAATCCGGCGGCGGTATGGTCGAAGTCGTAATGTGCTGCGACAGAACGCTGTCGTCGATAAAGATCAAACCCGAAGCGGTCGATCCCGACGACGTAGAAATGTTGGAAGACATGATCACCGCGGCTTTTAACGAAGCCATGAAGTTGGTAGAAGAGGAACAAAACCGTTTAATGGGTCCCCTGACGGGCGGCGGCTTGGGAGGATTGTTCTAAGATGATGCCCGAAGCTCTATCCCGATTGGTTGCGGAGTTCAGAAAACTACCTGCCGTCGGATTAAAAACAGCCTCCAGATACGCCTATTCTATTTTGGAAATGTCCGAAGCCGACGCCGAGGATTTCGCCAACGCGGTCATCGAAGCTCGCCGAAAGATCCATATCTGCAAACTTTGCGGCGATTATACCGAGGGTGAAATTTGTCAGCGTTGCCAAACCGCCGACAAATCTACGATTTTGGTGGTAGGCGAACCCAAAGACATTCGCGCGATAGAAAAGCTGGGCACCTACAACGGATTGTACCACGCTTTGCACGGGCTGTTGGATTTCAGGAAAGGAGTGGGCGCCGAAAACATTCGTATCAAAGAATTGTTGGAGCGTCTGAACGGCGTAAAAGAAGTTATCCTTGCCACAAATCCCGATATTTCCGGCGAAATGACCGCAAATTATTTGGCAGGATTGATAAAGCCCATGGGCATAAAGGTCACGCGTCTGGCGCACGGCATTCCGATGGGCAGCGAGATCGAATATGCCGACGAAATGACTTTGGAACGGGCTTTGGACGACAGAAAGGAACTTTAACCGCTCGCCCTCCTAAGCTTAAGCTGATTTTCGGCTTTACGGCAACTTTGCCGTATAAACTTAGGAATTACCGATAAAATTAAAGGTCGAAAAAAGCGCATCGAAACATGCGCTTTTTTCAATTTATTAATTTATTTTGATTCAGAGCTAAGTCTTAATACAAAGTATTATTTTAATCTGCCGCTTTCGAACATCGCCGCCAACTTGTTTTTACCTTTTTTGTCTGCGGGAAGACGAGTCAAAATAAACATGGTGACAGCATACAAGGTAAACGCTACGCCTGCCGCAAGGATCGTCCAATCGAAGCCGTAGTTCAGGCTGAATTCGCCCATGCCGATTTGAACCAACATATTCGGTAACATCAGCGCTTCCGAAGCTATAAGGAAAGCGTACTTGCCGTTTCTTGCCAGAATGAAAGCGATAAAGCCCATTACCAAAGCGTAGACCCAGTTCGTGGTAGCGAAGAATTCGTTACCGGTCAAGGCGGAAACTCTGGTTGCGGCATAGATCAATCCGCCGAATACCAAACCTGCCGCAAAAGCGGTGATCGCCGACGAGAACTTGCTGCGGATAAAGAACGCCGCCAACATTACCAAATAGAACAAGGCAACGCCTACGCTAAAGCTGAAATTCCCTATTCTGATCAACGGAATGAAGTTCAATCCGATAACGGCAAGGAAGAAAATCAGCGGAACCGCCCAATGCAGGCGGAAGTCTTTCAAGAACGGGCGTCCCAGGCCTACTATTATCATCAGCGCCAACACGCCTAAAATTATCATGCTAATCAACATAAAACACCTCTTGTGAATAGTTTTACCCGCTTTCGAAATTTTATTCGCGAAATTATCGCCTAAGTGCGATCGCTTACGGACTGCGGAAACAAAAAAGTCCGCTTTGTCGCGGACCGAAAAATTTGATTATATATTAAATCCTATTTTTTATATGTATGTTCCGTAAACGCAAAACTCAGCAAAGCTTTTCCGGCGTCGCCTCCGTACTCCGGCGGTTTAGCGGCGATAAGTTCGCCCGCAACCAGCTTCCGCAAAAAGTTAACGACGGCAACATTATCGGTGACCGATTCGGTATAGGGCGAAAGTTTCCTGAAATTCAGCTTTTCCAAGTTATCCCTCGGCGCGGTCAAAGCGACTATCTTGCCCGTTTTAAACGCCGCCTGGGTGTAATAAGCTTCCGGAGGAGTAATGACCGCGTCGGAAGCCGCGTATATCAACGCCGCCGAAGCACCTTCGTTATACGCGTAAAATCCGTAATCTATGGATTTCGAATAAGCTTCGCGGTTTTCGCCGCAGTAACATAGCGGCGTAACGGAGCTTAAATCGACTCCGTCGAAGATCTTCAGATCATCTGCGGAATACGCCACCAAAGTAATTACGGGTTTTTCCGACGGAAGTTTCATTATTTTCAATGCGGCTTCGCGCGTGATCCCGTCAAAGAACTTGCCCGCTACGGCATATTTTGCGGCGATCACCTTGTCTTCGGGGATCTTGGAATTGACTAACGAAGTTTTGACCCCCATAGTCGCCACGACGTAACCGTCCAAATAGGAATTTACCAACTGCCTATTCAGCGCGTAATCGGGAATGTAAGAAACTACGCGGAAAGGCTCCGTCTTTCCCGAATCGCGGACGGCAACTGCCTCCGTAAAAGCTCCGAAACCTACGCTGACTACCAACCCGGGCATATACCTGTTGACGATGTTCAGCATCCTTTTATAGGATCCCTTCGGCTTCATGACGTTATCGTAAACTCCGACGTCGTCGACGTGTCGGCTGATAAGCTTTTCTTTCAAATGCGCCAGACGTTTTTTCAGGTTTGCCGGAATACCGAAAACTTTCTCGACAAAGTCTTTTAAGGTATCGGCGTACAGCTCCAATGCGTCGATAATAATGACTACCGCGTCGGGTTCGGCGATCAACATCTCCTCCTTTAACGCCGATGCCGTGTTTATGCTGTCCATATCGGTAAAAATCAATACGGTAGGTCTGTCTTTCAATCCTTTTCTCCTTTTCCCCTTATAACCCGATGATCACGGGCACTATCAACGGACAATGTTTCAAATTACGATAGAACAACTTTGTCAACGTCTTTCTGACCGCCTTGTCTGCGTCCTCTACCGGCAGATCCTCGAAATCGCCCGCGGCAATTTTTATCATTACTGCAGTCTTTAATTCCTCGGAAAACTTATCGGTTATATTCAATCCCTTTACCATTATGTCTACGGAGTTTTCCTGTACGTTGACAACGGCTATTACAACGCCTTCGGCGGCAAGTTTGCGCCTGTCGGTCATCATGGATTCTTCCGCCTCCGTATCGCCCACCAGCATTACCGCGCCCGATTTGACGTCGGGTCTGCGCTTTAATCCCGAATGGGATACTTCTACGCAAAATCCCAGTTCGGGTAACAGAATATTCTCATACGGTATCCCTAATTCCTCGGCAAGCTCCGCATGCTTTTTCAAATGCCTGTATTCGCCGTGCACGGGAATGAAAAACTTCGGCTTTATCAAATCGAACATCATTTTCAATTCCTCGCGGCAGGCATGCCCGGAAGAATGCACTTCGTACAAGCTTTCGTAAATGACTTTGGCGCCGCGCTTGCAAAGGTTATTGATGACCTTATAAATACTTCTTTCGTTTCCGGGGATAGTCGAAGCCGATAAAATAACGGTGTCGTTCGGACCTATTACCACGCGTTTGAATTCGTCGTTAGACATTCTGGTCAACGCGCTTTCGGGTTCGCCCTGGGTGCCGGTGGCGATTATGCAAAGTCTGTCGTCGGGAATACCGGAGATCTTATCCAGATCGACGACTTTGTCTTCGGGCAAAGTCAGCGCCTTTAGCTTCTTTGCGATCTCCGTCATATATTGCATCGAAGTGCCGCTGAAAGCGACTCGGCGCGAATATTTCAACGCCACGTTTATTATCTGTTGCACGCGGTGGACGTTGCTGGCAAAGGTCGCCACTATTATACGCCTGCCCACGTTGTCGCGGAAGACGTTATCCAACGATTTACCTACCGCGGATTCGCTCATCGTATAACCGGGACGTTCTACGTTTGTGGAATCTTGCATCAACAACAGCACTCCCTTTTTGCCGATCTCGGCGATCCTTGACAGGTTCATGTGCCTGCCGTCCACGGGAGTATGATCTATCTTGAAATCGCCCGTCATGAAAACAACGCCTTTCGGTGTAGTTATGGACAGAGCGAACGAACCGGCTACCGAATGAGTTACGGCTACGAATTCGACTTTGAACGGGCCGATTTCGACGACCTCGCCGTCGTCTACGACTTTGGTATCGGCTTCCGGGAAGCCGTTCCTCTTCAGCTTATTTTCCAAAAACGCTATCGACATTGCCGAGGCGTATACCGTTACCGGCACGTCTTTTAAAAAGTACGGCAATCCTCCCAGGTGATCCTCGTGCGCGTGAGTCAGCATCACGCCTTTTACCTTACGGGCGTTTTCGACCAAGTAGCTGCAATCGGGAATTACCGAATCGATACCGGGGTTTATTTCGTTATCGGGAAAAGCCATGCCGCAATCGACGACTATGATTGTATCGTCGTATTCAAGCGCAGTCATGTTCTTTCCTATTTCGCCGACTCCGCCGAAAAACATGACTTTCAGCTTCTTTTCGCCTTTTTCGGCGCGTTTTTCGGAAACCGTACTCTTTTTCGCGGCAGGTGCGTACGCCGACGGAGCGGCTTTTGACTTCCTCTGCCCCGATTTGTCGGACCTTCTTTCGCTGTGCTGCGCAGGCGATTTTACGTTGTTTTTCTTGGCTTTATCGGAATTAACCGCTTCTATTAAGGAAGCTTTAGCTTTTTTATCGGTTTTTTTATCGGCTTTTTTCGCGGACTTGGCTTTCTTCTGACGTTGATTATCCGCCTTTAACGCGGCTTTTTTGTTCTTTCGCGCCTCTTTATCGGCATCCGCAAACAATTCCTCCCGCGTTTTCATTATGTTTTTTTTCTTTTCGTTCATGTATACTCCAAAAAAATTATTTCTATTATTACAAATATCATTTATATTATATATTATATACGTCAAAAATTCAAGCAAAAACGTATTTCGCCAAATCCTACGAAATTTTCGCGCGCCTCTACCCCTTTTCGTAAGTTTGTGATATAAAATTGCAAATCGCAAAATCTTATGGTAAAATTTATTTTGTATGGAGTGCAAAAACTTAACCGGCGCCGAAATAGTCGTAAAAGCGCTGACCGAATTGAATATAGAGGTCGTTTTCGGGTACTCCGGTTCCTATGCCATGCCCATGATCGAGGCGTTGCATAAATCGGGAATACGCTTTATCCAGCCTACTTCGGAATGTTCTGCGGCGCACGCTGCGGACGGATATTACCGCGCTTCCGGAAAAATTGCCGGGGTCATGACTACTTCGGGTCCCGGAGCCACGAATTTGATTACGGGCATAGCTACCGCTTATATGGATTCTGTGCCTATGTTGGCGCTGACGGCAAACGTCCCTACTTACAAGCTGGGAAAAGACTCGTTCCAGGAAGTCGACATCACAGGTATAGCTACTCCTATCACCAAATACGCGCACATCATAAAATCGGCGGAAGAATTGGAAGGCGAATTAAAAAAAGCCTACGCTCTGTCGCTGTCCGGGCGCACTTCGCCCGTTCTGATAGACGTGCCCTACGACGTATTAAAGGAAACGGGCGAATATAAAAACCTGCCCATCCCCGCCTATCGCGGTACTAATTTAAACTTAAGCTCCGTCAGGCGCGCCGCGGAGCTGATAAATTCCGCGACCCTTCCAGGAATATTGGCAGGC
>DVNF01000039.1 GCA_018714575.1 Candidatus Stercoripulliclostridium merdigallinarum | reverse complement strand
AAAGTGGAACGCAGTCACAGAAAAGACGGAGAGCGGTTCTATGCCGGCAGAAAATTCTACAGTTTGGAGGACTACAACAAGCAATTAAAGAGATATATGAACGAGTACAACAACTTCCCGATGCGCCCGCTGAATTGGCTTTCGCCTAACGAATACCTTGCTTCCTTTTTTTCTAAGCAAAGTGTAACAAATGTTTGACAAGCTTACACTTTATCTTCGGGCGGGAAAATATTAAACCTTGATTTTGGTATAGTATAGAGGTATAATAGTATAGTATCACTTATCACAAGTTGAGGGATCTTATGGCAAGTACGGTAAAACGCAAATTAAACGAGGGCATTTTGCAGCTGAAAAGCGCAGTTTCGTACATAGTTACCGACGTCACTTCGCATTGGAACAAACCCGGAAAGGGGAATTACGTCCCCTACAAAGAAGTCCTGAACTATTCCATCGGCGGAATGGGACAGAACATGCTGATATATCTGTTGGGATATATGGCGCTGGGAGTTACGAACACGTTGTTCGCGTCCACGATCGGTATTCGCCCGATGCACTTACAGAACATGTTGACGGTGCAAACGATTTTGAATATCGTATTCCAAATAATCCGCGGAAAATTGGTCGACAACACTAATACGCGCTGGGGCAGGTTCCGACCCTATCTTGCGATCATGGGGGCGCCCCTGGCGATTATCAGTATAATTTTCGTCTTCCTGCCTTTCGAATCGATGACCTATAGCCATAAGTACACGGCGGTTTTCGCTTTTGCAATCGCTATCTCGATCGGGCAGCCTCTATACCAAACGTCATATACCAACCTGGGCAGCGTCATTTCTCCAAGCACTGCGGAAAGGTCGAAGATCCTTACGGTCAGTTCGATGATCTATTCGTTTGCGCCGACCGTATATCAATTGTTCGTTCCTATCTTTTCCGAATTGACGGGCGGCTTCACCGATATCAGAACCTATAGATATATCGTAGTGCCGATCGGCATTGCCGGCGTTTTGCTAAGTTTCTTTGCCTTCTTCGGATGCAAGGAACGTATCGTTTCGTCCAAACATTTTGTCCAAAAAGTCAGCGTCGTCGGCGGTTGCGTCGCCGTTTGGCGCAACAAATATTGGTGGCTAAGGACAATTTCCACTTGGTTTAACTTCCTGGAAGGCGCATATTTGGTGCTGTTCGGTTGGATATATATTTACGGCACGCAGGACATGGTGACATACGGCGTTTTGCAAACGGTACTTTCCATAGCCTCGGGGCTTTCCATGTTCGCCACGCCGTTTTTCCTGAAATGGCTGGGTAATAAAGGGATATTGTTGTTCCACAACATATTGAATATAGTATTTATCGCCTGTATGTTGGCATTTTACAAAATCCCGTTATTATACTTCCTGTTCCTGTGGATCAACACGTTTATAAATCAATTGCAAATAGTCTATACCCCCGTCCTGAACGCCGAAGTAAAGGATTCCATTCAATGGCAATCGGGTAAACGCGTCGATTATATGTTGGAAGTCGCGGCTTTGATAGGTACGCCGGTCACTATTTTGTCCGGTTACTTCCTGCCGTACATATACGAATCCTTCGGTCTGACCGTTAATTACGACGTATTGTACGACCCCAACGTCCGCAACAGCTTATTCTATATGCTGTGCGCGCTGTCCATATTGGGCGCGGCGCTGAACCTGGCGCCCTACCTCCTGTATAACCTGTCCAGGGAAAAACATTACATGATAGTGTTGGCGCTGAAATACCGCGCGGCGAATTCGGACTACCGCACCGGCGACATCACCCCACACCAGGTCAAAGACCTTGTCGAAAGCTATAATTACATGCTTAGCCGCAAAAACGCCGATATCCCCGATATCAAAGGTAAAAAAGCCGAAATGCTGGCGGCAAAAGCCACATATAAAACCGTTCGGCACGAATATGAATCGCTGTATGAATCGATCGAAAGGGCTACGCCTAAGGGGCAAAGCGTTGTCATGACGGACGACCTAATTGCCTTGCAGGAAAAACATAACGCCGCTAAACAGGCTTATAAAGACGCGCGCTTTGCGTACAAAGACGCACAAAAATTGCTGCGCGACAAGGACGCGATATACGAATTTATCATTCCTGAGCTTGAAAAATGGGACGATCCGAAAATGCAAACCCGGCTTGCCCTTGCCCGCGCGGTGACGGCAATAGCCAAAAACGACGTTGCCCATACTCAGCTTTCCTTGGACGGAATAATCGTTCCCGATATGACCGAATGGACCAAACGAATAGCCGCGCTTGAAAGCGACAGGCGCGCCTTGACGAAACGCCTTCCCCCGTCCCAAGGTCCCGATATGACGGCTTGGGCGCAAAAGAAAGCCGAAAGAATGCTGCGTTCCGCCCGATTCCTTATTAAATGGACGGCTTTCCGTTATAAATGGATGCAAAAACTTGCCGCGCTGTTCTTCCCCAAAGGCTTGGAAGAGGACTACGAGGAAGCTTATAAACGCGAACTTGACGTCCGTTGCGAAACAAAAGAGGAAAAACGGGCGCAAAACAAACGTATCCGTGCCGCACATATCAAATACAACCGCTTTGTGCAGGCATATAAACTTTATACCGACTGCGAACAGCTGCTGACGGATTACGGCGACCGTAACAACTTCTTCGACCACATAATCGGCATGTACGACGAAAGCGTTTCGGAAGCCGCGCGCATAGACCGCGAGGAAGAGGAAAAAGCCCGCGCCGAAAAGGCGGCAAAACAAGCCGAAATCGCCGCATTGAAATTGGAACGCCGTATCCGTAAGGACGCTAAGGCGGACGCCGGCGCCAAAGGCGTTAAGTTCAACGAGGCGTATCTGGAAACTTTCAAACAGAGCCACGCCGCCGAATATGACGTCGCGGCAACCGACAGCGCCGCCTCGGACGGCAATGCCGCGGATAAGGCGACAAACAACACAAACAACGCGACGACGATCGATTCGGCCTTCGAAACGGCGACGGACGAAACGGCGACAGACGATTCAACTTCGGCAGGCGCTTCTGCCGAAGTCGCGGAAACCGCCGCAAAGGAGGACTCCGACAATGAAGATTAAAAAATTAATTTGTTTGGTTTTGGTGACAATATTGTCCGTCACCCTGTTGGCGACGCTGATGACCGGTTGTACGACTTCGATTTCCGACAAAGAGGCTTTCGACCTGTTGAAAAACGCCATAGCTTTATCCCTGTCGGGCGACAAAAACGGACCTCACTATAATCCGAGCGAAAGCGCCACCAACGGATTTATCTTTGCGTATAAGGAATCCGTGCGCTCCGACAACACGATCACCAACACCAACGTCAACGTGCATTGCGAACAGGATGAAGCCACATATGCACTGAAAGTGGACGACGATTTGATGGTAGACCTGTACCAAGAAACTTACGGTATCAACAGCGTGACCAGCGGCGCCGGCACTAAAATCGGCGATTTCGGATTCATAGTCGGTCCCTATCCCGACGGCGAATCCGCTAACGAACGCCTGTATTACACCGAAAACAACACGGACAAAAGCGGAAACTATACCGATAAAAAGCTAAGAGTAGATATGACGGCGGAAGAATTCATCGACACCGACTTATTCCAAAGGTATAGTCTTTCTTCGCGCCTGGAGGAATTGCGCAACATGCCTTTCGACGCGTTTGTATTCGACGGCGAAGACTACGGCGCATATCAACAAATCAACCTTGTAAAGATAACCTTCGGCGTCACGCAGGAATATATCGATAATTACCGAGCCGAAACCGGCAAGGCTTCGATCTTCGAAGGCTGCACCTATGCCGAAATAGAAGTGACTTTCAACCGCATCAGCAATATCTATGTTTACAGAACGGAAAGCCTGGGCAGCGACTTTTTCAACCTGCCGCAGGAAATGTACAGCCTGCAAATCACTTACCTGGGGAAAAACATCTCTTTCCCCGACGATAACGGCGGGTATACTTACGACGCAAACTTGTTGTACCGCACCGATTGCGCGTTCGCGAAAGTCTAATAACGCATAAGTAAAAACGGCAATTCGCGCTCCGGCGTAGCGGAGACCCCGTTTTGTATTTATCAAGTTACGAATTTTGATGTTTCGGGTTACTTTTCTTCACGAATCGGTATTCTATTCCGAAAACTTTCTTTGCAATATAAGCAACGGATGCTAAAAAGAAAATGTTGCAGTATTCGATTATCGGTTTTATGCCGTGTATATTTATACATATAATAAATCTTTAAAATGATTAAATAATAACAAATTTTTCTATACGAAGTTTTCACAAACGAAACGTATCCGCACAGGTATAAAATATGCGGCAACATAGTTGTTGCCGCATATTTTATTGTGAATATTGAATATTGCGAATATGCGAAGTTTATTCTTTCGGAATAATTCTGTGCCGCGACAAAGTTTTACACTTTAACGGGGGTTCCGTAATAAACGTGCGTGAACAATGCTTTCATCTTTGCGGGGGTTATGGGACGGGGGTTGGATCCGGTGCAGGCGTCGCCGATCGCAAGCTTGGCTATTTCGTCGATCTTAGACAGGAACTCGGCTTCGTCGATACCGTACTCCTTCAGCGAAGAAGGTATATTGAAGTACTTATTCATGTCCCTGATCACGTCGCAAAGCGCGTTTACCAACGCGGTTGCCGATTTGCCTTTCAAGCCTATTGCTTTGGCTATTTCCGCGTAACGCTCTTTTGCTCTCTTGTTGACGGCGTTGTATTGAATCACGTAGGGGAGATACATAGCGTTGGCGCAACCGTGAGGAATGTGCCCGGTGCTGAACGCCGCGCCTGTCTTATGCGCCATAGAGTGCGTTATTCCAAGAAGCGCGTTGGAAAACGCCATGCCCGCCATACATTGAGCGTAGTGCATCTTTTCGCGTGCCGCCATATCTCCGTCATAGCTTGCTTTCAGCGTTTTGTAGATGATCTTTATGGCTTCGATAGCCAGGGGATCGGTAAAGGGTTGCGCCGCGGTCGAAACGTAAGCTTCGATAGCATGGGTCAGCGCGTCCATTCCCGTGTGAGCGGTAAGTTTAGGCGGCATGGTTTCCGCAAGTTCCGGATCGACTATTGCCACGTCGGGAGTGATATTAAAGTCTGCCAGAGGGTATTTGATGCCCTTTTGATAGTCGGTTATGACCGAAAACGCCGTAACTTCGGTAGCCGTACCGGAAGTTGACGGAATGGCGCAGAACTTGGCTTTCGTCCTAAGCGTGGGGAAAGAGAACGGTGTGATAAGTTTTTTGAAAGTCGTCTTGGGATATTCGTAGAATACCCACATAGCTTTAGCAGCGTCGATAGGCGAGCCGCCTCCGATAGAGATTATCCAATCGGGTTGAAACTCTTGCATCATCGCGGCGCCTTTCATGACCGTTTCAACGGAGGGATCGGGCTCTACTCCTTCGAAAAGCTTTGTTTCGATGCCGGCTTCTTTTAAGTAAGCTACGGCTTTGTCGACAAAGCCGAATCTTTTCATCGATCCGCCGCCCAATACCAAAACGGCTCTGGTGCCTTTAAGGTTCTTCAGCTCCGCTAGGCTGCCTCTGCCAAAGTACAAATCTCTGGGTAATGTAAATCTTGACATATAATTCTCCTTTATGATTACGCCCGGAGGCGGATTTGATTTATACTCGCGTATTCGCATACTCGCATACTCGTATATTTGAATATTCGCGCCGATTAATATTCTATCCGTTCGGCGCACAAGCAAACGTAGCTTTGCCTGTTTGCGATTGATAAACCGATATATATACGATAAGTCGTCAGCGACCTAGCCTATGGCGTCTTCCTGTTTCAGTATAATATAAAACGGCAAAATATACAATACGGTTAGGAATAAAAGTCGTATATCCTTATATAAATCGGTATTGACACGGCAGGAAACCAAAGCTAAAATTAAGATATGAGAAAGACAATAGTAAAGATTTTGGCGATCGTTTTGTGCGCGATAGCGGTAATTATAGGGTGCGGATTCGGTATAACCTATGCCGTGCTGAGCGCAGGAGCAAAGAACTTGCCCGAAGACTATTCCATAGGGAAAAATGTCAAATTCATAGCGCACCGCGGACTCAGCGGAGAATATTACGAAAACAGCGAGCAAGCTTTCAGGGCGGCTGCCGACAGCGACTTTTTCTACGGAATAGAAACGGACATATATTTTACCGCGGACGGGGTGGCGGTATGCGCGCACGACGACGACGCGTTTACGGACGCCGCCGTAACGATAACGCAATCGAGGTATTCCGATATCGCTAAATTACCGCTGAAAGAAAACTCTTACGGGTTTACGGGTACCGAAATATGCACTATGGATACCTATTTATCGATATGCGCGGAGTCAGGCAAAGCGGCGGTCATCGAGCTGAAGCAAGAGGATATGACGGATGAGGAAATAAAATTTATCATCGATTCGGCGCGCGAATATTGCGGCGACAACTTTGTGCTGATATGTTTCGACAAGGCTGCTATAGAAGTTGCGGAAAGTTACGATAACGGCATTGTTACTCAGCATTTGTCTAATAACGGTTTCCTCGGGTTGTTGTCGGTTTGGGACGGCTATAACATTTCGCTGACCCACGGAAAGATGAGCAAGACATTGGTTCGCGAAGCGCACAAACACGGCCGCGAAGTCGGCGTATGGACGGTGAACGAATACGATTTAGTCGAAAAGTATGCCGATATGGGCGTGGACTACATAACCACGAACTTCGATTACGGCAGCAGGTGGAACGAGTCGCATAGATGATCCTTTGACTTTACCGTTACGGTAGTAGACGAAAGTTTGGACGGAAAAGCGGCGAAAATCGCCGTTTTTTTCGTTTAATATCTCCGTTATTTACTTTATGTTAATCGTGTTATGCCGTCGTCAATTCAGATGACAAACCTAAAATTTTGATATATACTTTATGGAACAAAAAAATGAACTTAAATAACGCCTATTAACGTAAAAGGGTGGTTTGGATATAATTATGGTAAAAGATCTGACGCAGGGCAAACCCTTAAAAGTTTTATTGATATTCTGTATTCCGTTGTTGATCAGTTCGATATTCCAACAGTTGTACAACATGGTCGACAGCATCATCGCCGGCAAAGTGTTGGGCGAAGCCGCTTTGGCGGCGGTAGGCGCGTCCTATCCGATCACGATGATATTTACGGCGATCGCTTTGGGTTGCAACCTGGGGTGCTCGGTCATTATTTCGAAGTTGTTCGGTGAAAGAAATTACACCGATATGAAATCGGGAGTCAACACCATTTTGATTTCCGTTGCGGTTTTGGGAGTCCTGTTGACCGGTATAGGAATAGGGTTGGGCAGTCCGATAATGCGACTGCTGAAGACCCCGAACGATATAATGGCGGATTCGTTGGTGTATCTGTATATTTATATCGGCGGTTTCTTGTTCGTGTTGATGTATAACGTGGCGACGGGTATTTTCTCGGCTTTGGGCGACAGCCGTACTCCGTTATACTTTTTGGTTTCCTCCAGCTTAGTCAATATCGGATTGGACTTGCTGTTTACGATGGTCATTCCGATGGGCGTTGCGGGACTTGCGTGGGCGACCTTTATTACTCAAGGAATTGCCGGCGTTTTATGTATAGTAACGCTGATATTCAGACTTAGAAAGATCAAGGGAGAGGGCAAGCCCGTTTGGTTTTCGCCGCTGCTTTTAAAGCAAATGCTGTATGTAGCAATCCCCAGCGTTTTACAACAAAGTTTTGTTTCGGTCGGCAATTTGGTCATTCAATCGATTATCAACGGCTACGGTTCGTCTGTCTTGGCGGGTTATATAGCCGCAGTAAAGCTGAATACCTTTGTTATCACCACCATAACGACAGTTGCGGGAGGTTTGTCGGCTTTTGCGGCGCAAAACCTGGGCGCAGGAAAGATAAGGCGCGTGTTGCACGGTTCGGGAATAGCGTTGCTGATGGCTATGGTGTTCATAATACCGTTTTCAATACTTTTTTCCGTCATTCCGGAAACGATGCTTAAATTGTTTTTGGAGGAAAGCAGCGCGCTGTCCGTATCTACAGGAACACGGTTTTTAATCATTGTCTCGCCGTTCTATGCGGTAATATCGGTAAAGCTGATGCTGGATTCGGTGCTGCGCGGAGCGCAAAGCATGCTTTCGTTTATGGTGGCAACTTTTGCCGATCTGCTGATCCGCGTAATAATGTGTTATATCCTGGATCCCGTGCTGGGCGTGGAAGGCATTTGGTGGTCGTGGCCGATAGGTTGGGTGGCGGCAACGCTGATATCCGTAGGACTGTTTGCACCGGGGAAATGGTATAAATCGCTACGGGCGCAACATCTTTTCCCGGCTTTGCAAAAAGATAACGCAACTGCCGATACGAACGAACGCGAAGCTGAAACGAAAACCGAATAAAGAAGTTACGCTACTGTTAAAATACAAAACGAACAAAAATAAGAGTCTGCAACAGACTCTTATTTTTGTTTTAAAAATCACGAAATAGGCGAACAGGCACTCCGAAAAGTCATTCTATTTCCAAATTCTCGGATTCGAATATAGGATCGTCCAAAAACTCGATTACCGTCATATTAAAGCCCGCGGCTATCATCATAACGGTATTCAATTCTATACCCTTATTTCTGGCGCTCATGATACTGTTCATGGTACCGTGTTGAATGCCGGATTCCTTTTCCAGACGATATTGGGTCATATTTTTTCAGTCAGTAACTGATTTATGCGTTTTGCAACCGCTTGGCAGACAGTCAAAATAAAGCTCCTATTTGTCAAAAATTTTTTATATAATACTTATAATATACTTTTAACATTTTTTCAATGTGTTGATGTTGTTT
>DVNF01000038.1 GCA_018714575.1 Candidatus Stercoripulliclostridium merdigallinarum | reverse complement strand
AACGTTCGCCTTGGCGGGTAGCTTCGGCGATGATTTCGTTTGTAGTCAGGTACTTTGCCGCCAACGCGTCGTAATCCAAGCCCGTTTCCGCGGTATATGCTGCGGGGTCGGCGTTATATTTTTCCAATTCGATATTGAACTCCTTAGACATTGCCTCCTGTTGTTCGTTTAACGCTATCCACGCTTCTTCGGAACCCGCCATTTCGATGCCTATAGGTTCGGCTATCCAACCTCCTACCATCAGCGCCGCCGGCTGCATCGCCAACAAAGTGATGCCTGCGCCTACGCCGCCGAAGATCCGGGCAAGGGACAGCAGCTTTTGCCTGTCCTTTTCCACCTCGGTCATCAGCGAAGTCACTCCCCACAGCGGAATATCGCCAACGGTATAGACGACCTCCCACAGCAGATATGTAAACACCGCCCAGCCGATTATCAGAACGTTCATCGCCGTCTGCGATTCTTCGTAGAAACCGAAGTTGACAAAACACAAAGTCGTAACTATGAACAGCGGCAACGGCACGTAAATCAAAAACGGCCGACATTTGCCCCATTTCGAGCGCGTTCTGTCGACGATCGTCCCCATTATCGGGTCGTTTATCGCGTCCCACACTCTGGCGACAGCCATTATCGTGCTGACGGCGACAGCGGGGATCAACAGCGTAAATTGGAAATAATACGCCAGCGCCGATCCGATTATGTTGTAGATGATGTTTTGTCCTACCAGACCGCACAGGTAAAAGTTGCGCTCTTTCGACGTGTACGTACGCACCTGAGGCGCGGAAACGGTTGCCGCGTTAGCGTTTGACATGATCTCCTCTCCTTAGGCCGATATGCGGCCTCGGCTTTATTGTAAATAACAGTTTCTCTCTTGTCAACCCCGAAGTAACGGCGGCGTTTGAAAAATAGTCGCTTTTTCTGCTTTTACTCTGAAAGTTTATTTGAAATCGATCGGAATTTTAAAAAATCGAAATGTCCGGCAACGGTTGATCGGCTTTGATCTTTATTCCCTTAACTGCGGGATAAACGTCGTGGCGAAACCGTTTTCTTTCGACTTCCTTTCCCATATAATATGTGATCTTTATCAGCTCGCTCTCCCTTTTCGGGATCGTCGCCCTGACAATGCGTTCGCTCTCCCCGGGGTTCAAAGCCCCCGAATAGTCCGGCTCGATTTGATATTCCGTGCAGGGAGTGACTTTTATCAGATTGCTGACGAATTTTACGCTAAGACCGTCGGTATAGTAAGGAAATCCGTATAACTTCGCAGTCAGATTGCCCTTTATAGCTTTACATTCTATCCTGACGGGATACGGGGAATCGTTTACAAACAAAAAATCCGTATATTCGGAAACGGCGGCGTCCATTGATAAAGGAACATAGCCGGCGGGGATCGTATGCCTGACCGCCGAAACGCGTTCGAATCCCGATCGAATCACCGCGTTATACAATGTAGTCGAAACCTGGCAAACTCCGCCGCCTATGCCGTTTACGTATTTGCCGCCCTCGATCACCGGTGCCGGCATATACCCTCTTTCGGCGCTCCTTACCCCCACCGTTTTGTTAAAAGAAAACTGCTCGCCCGGCAAAACTCGCGCCCCGTCCAAAGCCTTTGCCGCAAGTTCGACGTTTGTACGTCTCCCGTGTCCCGACGTCGCATAAGAGGTGGAAAATTCCCCCATCAGCTGGTCAAAATAGACTTCCCCGGTTTCCTCTGCCGAAGCCGTAATTTGAATTTTATCCGTAATCGGGTAACTTGAAATGAATATTAGGATACCTAAAATACAGATAAACTGTATTTTTCTTAGAAAGCCGGGCATACGAAAAGTATGCGTTTTAAATCAAAAATTATTACTTAGCCCGGGAAAGCGGAGATATATTCCAAAGCGCCCTCGCGCGTTCTGACCTTGGGATCTACGGCGTTTTGACGCAACAGCGATTTTAAAGCGTACCCTCGGATAGCCGGCGGCAGTTTCATTACGTCGTTACCGTTGATCTTCAGTTCCTTTATCGAAAAAGCTACGCCTTCGTCTTTCATCGTTTCCAAGGTTTTCAACAGCCTTTCGCCTGCCGGCGACGGACCCGTCCTCATGCCCGAACCCAATCTGTCGGCATTTTTCAGCGCCACCAATTCGGGAATGAGTTGATAGTTTTCCAACACGAACAAGCGTTCTTCGTTGTCCGTCGCGTCGCCTCTTAAATCGAACATGTGCAAACGTATCAATTCCGTAACCCGGTCCGTAAGCTTTCCCGAAAAATGCAGCGCCTGTAAGCGATTCCCCGCAAGCCACGCTCCGAAATCGGGATGTTCCGCAGTTCTGCCCTTTGCCGAACCGGCAGGCGGTTTTCCGATGTCGTGCAATAACGCGGCAAGGCGCAATTCCAACTGCGGCGGAGTATTTTCAAAGGTCTTTATCAAATGCGTATAAACGTCGTACGCGTGCCATTTGGGGTTTTGTTTTACCCCCGTACATGCGTAGACTTCCGGCAAAACCAGCTCCGTCAGTCGGCATTCCGCCAATAATTCCATGCCGCGAACGTGTGCGTTTTTTACGCCGTTTTCCGCGTCCGCTAACAATATCCCCACCAATTCGTCCCTGATCCTGTCGGGAACTATGTTCTTTAGCCCCGTTCGCATATTTATCGCGGCGCGTTTCAGCCTTTCGTCCAAATCGAAACCGAGTTTCGCGGCGAACCGCACCATTCGCAAAATCCTCAGCGCGTCCTCGTCGATGACTTCTTCCGGCGCTCGCGCTGTCCTTATGATGCGTTTTTGTATATCGGTCAAACCGCCGACGGGATCTACGAATTTGCGGTTACCTATGTCGAAGTATACCGAATTGCAAGTAAAATCCCTGCGCTTGGCGTCGTCCGAAATGTCGACTCCGAATTCCACAGCGGTAGGTCTGTGAGCTCCGCCCTCCGCATAGGAATCGCTTCTGAAAGCCGTATATTCGAATTTTTCCCCCATGCCGTATATGCCCAAAGTGCCCAACTTTACGGAATTGGGCTTTGCGGTAAACGGCGTGCCCTGCAACAGACGGACGACTTCCTCCGCAACCAGCGGCGAAGCCAGATCCGTATCGGACACGCTATACCCCAAAACTGCGTCGCGGACGGCGCCGCCGACCATGTACAGCGGTCCTCGCCACAATTTCTGCAGGGCGTCTAAGGCGGGGGTCACGTTCATTACGAATAAACCTCCGGGTTCAGTATACAAATGTCGGGAAGATTTCTGTATTTTTCGTTATAGTCCAAACCGTATCCCACAACAAATTCATTGGGTACCTTAAACCCGACATAATCGCCTTCGATTTCTACTTTCCTCCTGGAGGGTTTATCCAACAACGCGGCGATCTTCAGGCTCTTCGGATTTCTGGTCATCAATAACCTTTTCAGATTTTTTAACGTGTATCCGGTGTCTATAATGTCTTCGACGATTATGACGTTCATGTTTTCGATGGGTTGGGACAGGTCTTTTACGATCCTGATCTCGCCCGAAGAATCGGTGCCCGCGCCATAGCTGGAAACCACCATAAAATCGAACCTGACGTCCAGATCGACTCTCTTTACCAGCTCCGAGAAAAACACGACGGCTCCGCGCAATATGCCTACCATCAATACCGATTCGCCGCGATAATCCGCGGTAATTTCGGCGGCTATTTCCTTGACGCGCTTTTCGATTTCATCGCGCGACAGCAATACTTCTTTTATGTCCTTATCCAGGGCACTGTTCATCATACACCTACCTTACAAACGTAAATATGTTCGGAATTTTGATCTACTTTCAATTCGTCGGACACCTCGCCGCCCATTATCAGCAGCACGCGGTCACCCGCAGCCAACACCGGAGTCATCTCCCTCAGCCTGGTCGGATATTTGACGTCGGTATAGTAATCTCCCAACGCCTTGTCCTTACCCTTATATCGCCTGAATCTGTCGCCCTTTTTCGGCAATCGGACTACTGCGCCGCAAGGGATCTTTGCCGCGTCAAAGCAACCCTTTTCTATGCCTTTTATCGCGCTGAACTCGTATACCGTGCCGAAAAAGTCGTATTTTCCCGCTATTTCAAAAGGCATTTCGAGAGCTTTTTCAAGTATCGGGCGCATAAACGACACGCCTTCCCATTCGCGCCGCGCCTCTATGCCGAACGGCAGGGACAGCTTTTTTCCGACTTCGCCGTCGTATAACTTTATGACGTCACGGAAGTTTGCCGCTTCCATATCGCGCGTTATTCCCAGCTGTTTTACCGCATCGCCTATCGATTTTTTTACAACGGCGATATGTTGTAAGAAAGCTTCGTTCGGAAGCAGCAAACCGCCTTTTACCTGTACGGGCGCCGTCTTTAAGCTGTCCGTCAGGTCTTCTACCTCTTTTGCGGCTTCGGAAAGTCGCGCCACCCTGCGTTCAAAGCCGGGAAACCGTTCTTTTATCGCGGGAATCAAACGCAATCTGATAAAATTCCTGGTGTATGCGTCGTCCGCGTTCGTAGAATCGGTGCGATATTCTATGCCGTTTTTCAGGGCGTATTCCTCTATTTCCGATCTTGTCATGTCGATCAACGGGTGGATATAGCCGGGTCGGTCGGTTATTCCGCACAGCCCCTTTATCCCCGTCCCTCGGATGATCCTCATCAAAACGGTTTCGGCATTGTCGTCGGCGTGATGAGCCAGCGCGATCAAATCGGCTTCGCCCGCCGCCAAAATCCTGTCGAATTCACGATACCGTAGTTCCCTTGCGGCTTCCTCGATGCCCTTTCCGTTTCTTGCGGCGTAACCCGGAGCGTCCAACGCTATCACGCGGCAATCCAAGCCGAGTTCCTTTGCTCTGTCGGCGACGAACGCCGAATCCGACGTCGATTCTTCTCCGCGAATGCCGTGTTCGAAGTTTATAACCGCGGGGCTGATCCCCTGTTTCAACAACATATCCAGCATGACCATGGAATCGACTCCGCCGGAAACTGCCGCCGCGATCTTTTTACCTTTCAGCGAGGTTACGTCCATAAAAAAATTATATCAAATTCTCGCCGCCGTGTAAATAATTAGCCGGTATTAGCTTTTTTACAAGCGCTATTTTACCGCAAAATTTTCCACGGCTACAGACTTCTAATTCGGCTTTTCAACACATATAATGTTGACAACTATGTTGATAACTGCCCTGAATGTTGATAAGTTCGGTTTTTCGGTGTCGAAAACGCCCGAAATTTGTCATTTAGGTATTCCTAAACGACGTTTATAAAAGGTTTGGTATGTTGCGGAATAAAATCGTTATGTTGATTGTCGCGTTGATAACGGCTTCGGCTGTCAGCGCGCTGGCTTTTTACGGAGCGTTGGCGGTGCCGGGAGGCAGCGCCGCTCCTACCATAGTCATCGACCCGGGGCACGGCGGAGCCGACGGCGGCGTTTCCGGCAAAAACTCCGGCGTTACCGAAGCAGAGATCAATCTGGAGATCAGTCTGTTGTTGGAAAAAAACCTGACCGACCGCGGTTATAACGTCGTAAAAACCAGGACGGCGGACGGCACCGTGGCAAAAGCCGGCAGCGAAAAGCTGCTGGATATGGAAAAGCGTAAGGAAACTATTTTAAAAGCCGCTCCCGACTTGGTCGTCAGCGTTCATTGCAACAAATTCCCTTCGCCTTCCAGGCGCGGCGCTCAGGTGTTTTACAATAAGTTTTCGAATGAAGGTCAGCGCCTGGCAACGACGATACAAAATAAATTGAACCTGCTGAACTTGGACAAGGTAGGCAGAGCTTTTTCGTCGTTATCCGGCGATTATTACATACTGAACTGCTCCGAATACCCTTCGGCAATAGTCGAATGCGGTTTTTTGTCTAACGCGGAGGACGAAGCGTTACTGTTAAACGCGGACTACCGCCTGCAATTAGTCGAAAGTATCGCAGACGGGATCACCGAATTTTTATATAAAAGTTGAAATTTTAAACTTCGAAATCGGGAGTGTAAGAGGAATCCGCCGACGCTTCGTCCTGGATAAAAGCGTTCTCGAAGCCGCACTTTTCGGCGTGACGCACGACGGCTTTGTATTCTATCGGCTTCAACCGCCTTTTAATTGACGATTCCGCGGTAGGCGTAAACTGGCTCATTATAGAAACTACCGTGCGATTGCCGATAGACGAATTTATCGCGTCCAACACCCCGAAGCTGTTTTCGATATATCCCGGCAATACCAAATGCCTGACGATCAAACCCGATCGCATGATGCCGTCGGAATAGCTGTCGACCGATAATTCGCGCATTTTTGTTATAGCCGAAAGCGCTGTTTCGGGATAATTTTTTCTGCCTGAAAGCTTTCTGCCCAACGCCTCGTCCGAATATTTGAAATCGGGCAGCCATACATCGACGTATTCCGCAAGTCTTTCCACCGTTTCGACGGTTTCGTAGCCCGAAGTGTTCCATACGACGGGGACATTGGGACGGTAATTTTTGAACGAAGCCAGGATCGCCTCCGTCCAAGGCGTAGGCGACACGAAATTAATGTTGTGCGCGCCGCTGTCTTCCAACATTTTATACAGTTCGCTAAGTTCCCGGGGCGAGTAGCTTTTCCCCGACGGTTTTCTGCTGATACGGTAGTTCTGACAAAATTCACAGCGCATAACGCAACCGCCGAAGAATATCGCGCCCGAACCGCGCGTTCCGGAAATCGGCGGCTCCTCGTAAAAATGCAGCGCCGCCCTGTTTACTATCGGATCGGTGCCGCATAAACACGCGCCTGGTTCCCGTTCCCTGTCGACTCCGCAAAGGTTAGGACAGATATAACATTTTTCCATACCGTTATTATAACATAATAAAAGAACGATTGCCCTGTTTTCGGCATAAAAAGGACGGCTCCTCGGAGCCGTCCTTTTTCAATATGGATTTCAATATGGGTAAAAAGCTTATTTCGCCGCCTTTATAGCGTCTGCGGAACCAACGTAAACTATCTTGCCTTGCTTCTTCATCTGAATGCTTTCCAATAAATCCTTCATGGAATTGAAATCGTTTTCGGATATTTCGCCGGCTTTGTATGCGTCTTCCATTTCGGCAAGTTGAACGTCTATCTCGCCTTGCCAATCGGCATTCTTATCCATATAAGCGTTCGCCGCGTCACTGTCTTCGAAATAGTATATGGTTATATTATCGCCAAAGTCGCCGGACAGCGCTTTCGAGCCTGTTACCTGCGTTACGCAACCGTCGGGTAAAGCCAAGCCTACAATACCTAATGCGTCGTCGGAATTTACGACAAGAACTTTATAGCCTTCCGCTTTCAAGTTTTCTTCGGCTTTGGCAGGGTCGGAAGGTATGCACGCTACCAAGGAAACTACCAATATCGCCGCCAGCGCCAAGACGCCGACTACAGTTAAAATTCTTTTTTTCATTAATTTTGATCCTCCAAATTTTTTTCGGGGTCGCCCCCGTGGATATATTGATTATAACATGAAAATCGAAGGCTGTAAAGAGGGAGATTTCCTAACACGGCTATCGCCCGATTTAAAACGGAAAGTCAAAAAACATACCTATATCCTTACAAATAAAAAGGCAAGCTTTAACGCTTGCCCTAAATTGCGATTTAAAAATTTTTAAAATTCGGAAACTTTTTCTTCCGACCGGTCATTCAGCCTTTTTCTTCTTCAGATATATCAGTAGCACCGTAATATCCGCGGAATTTACGCCGCTGATCCTGGAAGCCTGTCCCAAGGTCATCGGGCGAATATCCTTTAACTTTTCACGCGCTTCTATCCTTAGCCCGTCTACTTTGTCGTAATCGATGTCGTCGGGGATCCTGTGATCGTTCAGGCGTTGTTCTTCCTGTACCCGCTTTACTTCTTTTTCCAAATATCCCGCATACTTCACGTCTATGACGGCAGAGATTATCGCCTCTGTCATGTAATTGTCGGCGTTAGGAATAAGTTTGCGAATATCTTCGATCAAGGTACCCATTTTTATCAATTCGGTGACCGTAAACGAAACTTTGTTAGACCCAGCCAAATCGATTCCCCTCTCCGTCAGATCGCTTGCGCGATAGCGTAGCCTATTGAACAGCCCGGTAAGCTCGTCGATTTCCGCGCGCTTTTTCAACAGCCTATCATACCTTTTGTCGCCTGCCAAACCTATTTTATAGCCCAACTCCGTCAACCTCAGATCGGCGTTGTCCTGTCTGAGGTGCAATCTGTATTCGGCGCGCGAAGTCATCATTCTGTACGGTTCCTCGGTGCCTTTGGTGACCAGATCGTCTATCAATACTCCGATATAAGAAGAATGCCTGGATAAAATTACCGGTTCTTTGCCGTCCAAATACCGCGCGGCGTTGATACCCGCGACCAAACCCTGCGCCGCCGCCTCTTCGTAACCCGAACTGCCGTTTATTTGACCTGCCGAATACAAGCCTTCGTAACCTTTTATCTGCAAGGACGCGTTCAAGCATTTGGGATTTAAACAATCGTATTCGATCGCGTAGCCGTAACGGGTGATCTCGGCGTGAGTCAAGCCTTTTACGGTATGCAACATGCGCTCCTGCACGTCGAACGGCAACGAAGTCGACAATCCCTGAATATACATTTCATAGGTGTCTTTGCCTTCCGGTTCGACGAATATTTGGTGGCGTTCCTTATCTTTGAAACGAACCACCTTTGTTTCTATAGAGGGGCAGTACCTGGGACCGATCCCCGAAATCGAGCCGTTATACAGCGGAGCTCTGTCCAAATTTTCCAAAATTATCTTGTGCGTTTCGGCGTTCGTATAAGTTAAATAGCAAGGAAAATCGTTTTCAGGCGTAAAATCGGTCAACATTCCGAAAGTAGGCAGTCCGCTTTCGCCGGGTTGCAGCTCCATTTCGTCGTAGTCTATACTGCGCGACAGCACCCTCATCGGCGTGCCCGTCTTAAATCGCCTGATGTCCAAGCCGTATTTTACCAAGTTTTCGGACAGTCCCGTGCTGCGCATAAAGCCTGCCGGTCCCGTCTTTCTTTCGTATCCTCCCGTAATGATCCTGGCGTCCAGATACACTCCCGTAGCGATAACCGCCGCCCGCGCTTCTATTTCGTCGCCGTTGGCGGTGACTACACCGGCGACTTTTTTGCCGTCGAAGATTATCTCCGTAACCTCCGCCTCCAGCACGGACAAGTTTTCGGTGGATTCGCACCGCCTTTTCATCAAGCGGTGATACAAATTTTTGTCTACCTGCGCGCGCAGGCTGTGAACGGCTTCGCCGCCGGCCCTGTTCAGCATCCTGACCTGAATGGTTGCCTCGTCCGCGACTTCGCCCATGACGCCGCCCAGAGCGTCGATCTCCTTTACCAAATGCCCTTTTGCGGTGCCGCCTATGTTGGGATTACAAGCCATGAAAGCTACCGCTTCCGCCGAAAGCGTCGTCAATAACGTGCGTTTACCCAATTTTGCAAGTGCCATGGCCGCTTCGACGCCCGCATGACCTGCGCCGATTACCACTGCGTCAAATACTTTCTTCATTTACCCACACAAAACCTGGAGAATATTTCCGTTACCACGCTTTCGCTCGCGTCCTCGCCCGTGATCGAGCAAAGCGTTGCCAAAGCTTCCTTTATATCTACCGCCAAGCAATCGGGAGTGGCTTTATCCAGCGCGGCGACGGCTTCTTCTACCGCCTTTAACGCTGTTTTCGCGGCATGTAAGCCGCGTTCCCTGATCAACGGCGGAGTTTTCGCGTTTTCGATCCCCGCCTTTTCGGCTATCATTTGCGATAATTTCCTCATGTTCTCGCCCGTCAAAGCCGATACTTCGACGTCCGCTTGCCTGGGATATGCGGTGGCGTCGCATTTGTTCATGACCCGAATATTGGGCTTTGAGGAAATTTTCCTATACAGCTCTCTTTCTTCCGCGCTTTCGGGTTCGGCTCCGTCCATGACAAACAGCACCAGGTCCGCACCTTTATAAGCGTTTTCGGCACGTTCGATACCGATTTTTTCCGCGCCCTCCGCACCTTCGCGGATACCTGCCGTGTCCGACAAAGTCACCTTTATCCCGTTGATCTCTAACCGTTCTTTTAATACGTCCCTGGTCGTTCCGGCATATTCGGTTACGATAGCGCGCTCTGCTCCGCACAGCGCGTTCATCAGCGAAGATTTTCCGGCGTTCACCAATCCCGCAAGCACCACCGAAATTCCGTCCGTCACCAATTTTCTGTCGCGTTCTGTTCCTATTAGCGATTTCAGGATTCCTTTTACCTGAATAAGGGTTTCCCGAACTTGCGGTTTCGTGTCGTCGACCATTTCCTCCGGATAATCCAAAGCGACGTCAGTCATCGCTGCGGCGGAAATCAACAGCTCCTCCGCGCGCTTTATGGTCCTGTCCAATTCCCCGCCCAAAGCGCGGTAAGCGGCGACTGCCTCGGCAGCGGAATCTGCTGAAATAATTGCTTCCACGCCCTCTGCCGCGGACAGCGAAATTTTGCCGTTCAAATAGGCGCGTTTGGTGAATTCGCCCGGTTCCGCCGGTCTGGCACCCAAATTTACCGCCGCTTCTAACACCGCCTCGGTGATGACTCTGCCGCCGTGCAGGTGGAATTCTATGACGTCTTCGCCCGTATACGATTTCGGCGCTTTGAAAATTACCGCCAAAGCCTTGTCCGAAATACGCCCTGCGGTGACCGTTCCCAAGTATAGTTTATTGGCTTCAGCCGTCGAAAAATCAAAATTCTTTCTATAAAACAGCTGCGACGCCACTTTATCGGCGCCGCTTCCGGATAATCTGACTATACCCACCGCGCCCTCTCCGCGTGCGGTGGAAATTGCGACAATGACGTCGGACATATTTATTACCTATTATTTATTAATAAGGTTTCTTTCGCGGCGCTCCGTAAGTTTTTCCCTTGCCGGCGCCCTTTCTGCGGAAAGAAGCCGTCGTTCCGTACCTGTGATCGGTAATTTCGCTGATACCCGATTTCGGACGGTTGCTCCTTTCGACTTTGGGTATTATGACGACGTGACGGTCTTTGCCTTCGCCTTCCGATTCCGTTTGTACGCCTTCGTAATTTTGCAAAGCTGTGTGAATGATGCGCCTGTCAAACGGGTTCATCGGCTCTAAAACTTCCCTGCGCCCCGTCTTTACGGCTTTCCTTGCCAGCCTCTCGGCAAGGTGCTTCAGCGTTTCTTTGCGCCTTTCCCTGTAGCCTTCGGCGTCTATCGACACCCGGATAAATTCTTTTACCGATTTGTTTGCTATCCACAGCGCCAAATATTGAACGGCGTCCAATACTTCGCCGCGATAACCTATCACGGCGCCTGCGTCTTCGCCGGAAATCTTTATGCGGATATTTTCATCCTCTCTGGTAATTTCGGCGTCGGCACGGATACGCATGTGCTCCAACAGCCCGTTTATAAAATCTGCGACTTTGGCTTCGGCGCGAATACATTCTTCCTCGGAAGGGCGCTCCTCCGCCGAGCGTTCGGAACGGGCTATATCCGATACGCTTTCGTATTCATTTTCCATATTATCTTTCATTGTCTGCACCCCTGGTTACTTTTTAACGGTAACGGACATTTCGTAATCCAATTGTTTTGCGTCGCGTTTTTTCAGGACTATGTTCCATATCAGGTTGAACGCAAAAGATAAAAAGCTCCTTAGGAACATATACAGCGAAAACGCCGCGCTGTAGAACAGGGAGAACACGCCCATCATGATCGGCATGATATATTGCATCATCTTCATTTGCGATTGCTGAGCCTTTACCTGTTCGTCGGTTTGACCGGCTATTTGCGGTTGTTCCGGCGGTTTGATCAACTTTGAAGAAATTATGCTGAGCGCCGTAACCAATACCGGCAAAATCAAATAACCGTTCCATGCCGATTTGCCCGATTCGGTATAGTTATACTTTTCTATCAGCGGCTTCATGACGTCGTTATATTCCCTGGCGTCTATACCGGGAACTCCGATACTGCCAAGCCCCGTTCCGGTAAACGTCGAAACGTCGGGTATGGGGTCTTTCCAAGTGTCGGGCATGAATATCGAGGTCGTCAGCAGGAAGCTTTCGGGTTTATAAGTATCCAAGACCGCTTGTTCCGCTGCCGCGGTGGCTTGGGCATTGGCGGTGGCTGCGTCGGCGCCTGCGGCGTCAGCCGCTACGTAAGCTTCTTCGAAAGCCGCGTTGTACACGCCCCTAAGCTCTTCGTACACCACGGAATTGTGATACCTGACCGAAGAGTTGAAGCCCGAGAATATGACAAAGAAGATTATCAAGGTCGCCAACATCGGCAGGCAGGTTTTGAACGTCGAGTATTTGTATTTTTTATACAACTCGCGCTGTTTCATCATCAAAGTGTTCTTGTCCGCCGCGTACAGTTTGTTGATCTTGTCCAGTTCGGGTTTCATGACGCGCATTTTGCGCGAATTGCTTCTGCCGATCATCTTCTGCCAGATATCCAACGGCAGAGTCAGGATCGTCAAAAAGACAGTAAACAGTATAACCGTTACTCCGAACGCGCCGATAAGGTCGGAGTCTATACCCCAACCTTCGACCCATTTATAGAGTACGTTGTATACAAGTTTGCCGACAAGGTTTAATTCCGTTGCCAGACTCATAACGTCCATTTTGCGGCTCCTTTGAAGTTTTCTTTTACGGGGTCGAAACCGCCTTTATGAAAAGGCGTGCAACGCATTATCCGCCTTGCTCCCATACAAATACCCCTGATCGCGCCGTATTTCATTATGGCGTCCAAGGTATACATGGAGCAGGTCGGAGTATAAATACATCCCCTGCCCATTATCGGCGAAAGCAGTTTTTTATATCCTAAAATCAGTACTTTACAGACTGCTTTTATCAAACTTTTCCCTCCGACAGGTGCCCCGCACGTTTCAATAACGCCTCCACCGCCGATTTGATTTCCCAAAAATCCCTATCGGCAATGCCTTCGCGCGCCACTAAAACATAGTTGTATTCGCCTTTCAGCTGCGGTATAAAACACGAAAAAGCATTGTTTATGCGCCGCTTCACCAGGCTGCGTTTGACACTTTTCCCCACCTTTTTGGAAACGCTGACTCCTAATTTCACGCCGCGGGCTTTGACAAACAGCATTGTCATCAGCTCGCCGGAAACTTCGGTACCGTTGCGGTAGATATATTGGAAGCTGGCGTTCTTCTTCAGGCGGTAAATTGCCTGCATACTCAGGCGCTCAGGTTTGCTCTGCCCTTTCTTCTGCGGCGGGAAAGTACGTTTCTGCCGCCTTTGGTGCTCATTCTTTCACGGAAGCCGTGGACTTTTTTCTTGTGTCTTTTTTTAGGTTGATAGGTTCTTTTCATATACGTATCTCCTGTTATGAAGTAATATTTATCGTTAGCTTAAAGTTTAAAAGTTTATAAATATATATAAATATTTAAACTCGCGCTAAAACATTATACTTGAATCCCGCAATTAAGTCAACTGATTCGGGTAGCTAATTGGTTTTATTGCGCCCATGCCGCGGCAACGTCGGCACGGTTAAAAAATCCGCGTCGATCCGTGCGGATTTTTTAACCGTTACGTTACTCTTCCGTTTGATATTTGGCGACTACGTTGACGGTATTTTGAACAAAAGCGTTTTGCGCGGCGTAGTCGTTCCTCAGCGGCACATAGGTTTCTATCGCCGTTTCGTTATACCTGAATTCGCATCCCGACAGCTGCGGCGTTACGCCGGAAGCGCCGATACTCAGTCCCAAAACGTTGCTGATAAACTTCGTGTCAGTTACGTTGACCGAACCTTTCAGCACGTTGACCGCGGTGATATTCGAACGGAATTCGGAATCGGCTATGACGACGTTGCCGGAATCGGCTGCGACTGCGGTCGAATATCCGCTGACCGTGATTTCGGAAAGCGATAGCGGCGTAGAGGATCCGTCCGCGGCATAGATCGCCGTCGATCCGCTGAGCTTTTGTTGACCGGTATAGATAAATGTCGAACGTCTGACGGTTACGGTCGCTTCGTTGCCGATATAGACGTTTTCGCGGTTAGCCGCCGCTCGGAAGTTCAGAATATCCAACATGACCGTGCCGCGGTTTACGGTGATCTTGTCGAAGTTTACGGCGATCTGCGGAACACCTTGGACGAACTGATAAGAACCGATTATCGAAACGTTGGCGTTCACGTCGATAGATATGGTGCCGTAATTACCCGGCATCAGGTACCACCTGGCGGTTGCACCGGGAGTCAGCCTGCCGATAAAGTCGTCCAACATGGCTTTGTCTTTGATGACCATCGAACCTTGCAACACCGCCGCGATCTCATAAATACCGT
>DVNF01000037.1 GCA_018714575.1 Candidatus Stercoripulliclostridium merdigallinarum | reverse complement strand
TGTCTGATCTGTCTGATCTGTCTAAGCGCTGATCGGCGTTGTTGTTCTTTGCCGCACGCTCCGCGCCCGCCTTGTTCGCCGGCTCGGTTTTGGATTTGTCTTCCGCCTTGGGCGGTTTCAGGCGCAGGCGTCTGTTATTCAGCGCGCTTTTCAGCTCTCCAAGGTTCTTTTTGTCGAAACCGGAGATACGATAAAAATCTTTGTCCTCCCTGACTACCACGTCCATGACGGTGGTAATTCCCGCGCCCGTCAGCTTTTCGCGGACGACGTCGGAAATCTTTAAATAATCCAATCCCAGCTGCAGTACCGACGCGTCATAGGGCGGTACGTATGAAGGATCGGGAGTAAAGCGTGTTTTTTTACGAAATCTTTTATTTGCCATAGCTTCCTTGTTCCGTCCGCGCGGACTGCCGCGCGGACGGAATCAATGATTAATAATTGTTCCTCTTTATATAAGAAGTGTGTAATATCTTATGCGCCTTGTGTCCGCCGGGTTCGCCCAGATAAGTCGCGTACAGTTCCTTTATCGCGGGGTTGTCGTGCGATTTTCTGTACTTCATTTCCTTATCCGCGTCGTAAATCGATTGTGCACGAATGGCGCGAACGTCGTAGTTGTTACGGACGTAACCGGACTTGATGGGTTGTCCGCCGCCGTTTACGCAGCCGCCGGGGCAGCTCATGATCTCGATGAATTGGTAATCGGCTTCGCCGCTTCTGACCTTATCCATCAGGATCTTTGCGTTGGCAAGTCCGGACGCGACCGCGACTTTTACCTTTTGTCCGGCTATTTCGACCACGGCTTCTTTGATGCCTTGCGTTCCGCGAACAGCGGTATAGTCGATATTCTTCAGGTCTTTGCCTTCCAAAACGTCGGCAACGGTCCTGAGCGCCGCTTCCATAACTCCGCCGGTGGCGCCGAAAATCAATGCCGCGCCGGTAGAAATTCCCAAAGGCGCGTCGAATTCGCTTTCCGGTAATTCGTTGAATATGATGCCTTCGCGTTTTATCAACCTGGCAAGTTCCCTGGTCGTCAGAGTGATGTCGATATCGGGTACGCCTGCCGCAGATTGATCGGGTCTGCCTTTTTCAAACTTCTTTGCCGTGCACGGCATTATCGAAACGACTACCAGATTTTTCGGATCGATCCCGAGTTTGTCGGCATAGTAAGTCTTTACCGTTGCGCCGAACATCTGTTGCGGAGATTTGCAAGTAGACAGGTTGTCGATCAGATCGGGATAGTTATGCTCGACGTACTTTATCCATGCGGGGGAGCAGCTGGTCATCATGGGCAGCTTGCCGCCGTTTTTCAGCCTGGAAATGAATTCGGTGCCTTCTTCCATAATGGTAAGGTCTGCCGCAAAGTCTACGTCGAATACGTCGTCGAATCCCAAATACTTCAAAGCCGTTACCATTTTGCCTTCGACGTTGGTGCCGATAGGAGCTCCGAACTCTTCGCCCAAGCCGACTCTGACGGAAGGCGCCGTACCGACGATGACGCGTTTTTCGGGATCTCTGATAGCCGCCAAAACGTCGTCGATTTCTTCGCGTTCGTGCAACGCGCCAGTCGGGCAAGCGACTATGCACTGTCCGCAACCTACGCACGGTACGTCCATCAACGGCTTTTCGAACGCGCAACCGATATGAGTGTCGAATCCGCGCGCGTTGGGTCCGATAACGGCTATGCCCTGATAGTTTTTGCAAGCGGCTACGCACCTGCGGCACAGCACGCACTTTTCGTTGTCGCGTACCAAATACGGAGTCGAATCGTCTATCGGATATTCGCTCTTTACGCCCTGATACTTTTTGACGTCGCAGCCCAGCTCTTCCGACAGAGTCTGCAATTCGCAGTTACCGCTCCTGACGCAGGAAAGGCATTCCTGTTTGTGATCGGACAGTATCAATTCGACGGTGGTCTTTCTGGAATCCAGCACCCTCTTTGAATTGGTGGTGACTTCCATACCTTCGGCAACGGGGTATACGCAGGACGCTACCAAGCTCCTTGCGCCCTTGACTTCGACGACGCACACGCGGCAAGCGCCGATTGCGTTGATGTCTTTCAGATAGCACAAGGTGGGGATTTTTATGCCCGCTTGCTTTGCGGCTTGCAATACCGTAGTGCCTTCCGGCACGCTGACGGCGCGACCGTTTATTTTTAAATTTATCATTTTTACGTCTTCCATGTTATCGTCCTCCTACTTCTTTACCACGGCGCCGAACTTACATTTTTCCATACATACGCCGCACTTGATGCACTTCGATTTGTCGATGACGTGCTTTTCCTTGACCGCGCCGGTGATAGCTCCGACCGGGCAGTTTCTGGCGCACAGCGTACAACCCTTACATGCGTCGGTGATTTCATAGGACAACAACTTCTTGCATACGCCTGCGGGGCAACGTTTATCCTTGATGTGCGCGATATATTCGTCGCGGAAGTACCTTAGAGTGCTGAGTACCGGGTTAGGTGCCGTCTGTCCCAATCCGCACAGCGCGTTGTCCTTTATGTAGTAGCACAGCTTTTCCATTTCGTCCAGATCTTCCATCGTGCCGTTACCGGAGGTGATCTTGTCCAGGTACTCCAAAAGTCTGGTGGTGCCGATACGGCAGGGAGTGCACTTGCCGCAGCTTTCGTCCTTTGTAAACTCCAGGAAGAACTTTGCGATGTCGACCATACAGTTGTCTTCGTCCATGACGATCAATCCGCCCGATCCCATGATCGAACCTATCGCCGCCAGGTTTTCGTAATCTATCGGAACGTCGATCAACGAAGCGGGAATACAACCGCCGGAAGGTCCGCCCGTTTGCGCCGCTTTGAACTTTTTGCCGTTAGGTATGCCGCCGCCGATATCCTCGATGACCGTCCTGAGGGTGGTGCCCATGGGGATCTCGACCAAACCGGTGTTGACGATCTTGCCGCCCAAAGCGAAAACCTTTGTGCCTTTGCTCTTTTCCGAGCCCATCGAAGCAAACCAATCGGCGCCCTTCAAAATGATTTGCGCTACGTTAGCGTAAGTTTCGACGTTGTTCAGGATCGTCGGCTTACCGAACAAGCCTTTGTTTGCCGGGAACGGAGGACGGGGACGAGGTTCGCCGCGCTTGCCTTCGATAGAAGTCATCAATGCGGTTTCTTCGCCGCAAACGAACGCGCCCGAGCCCAATCTGACGTCCAGATCGAAATTGAATCCGGTATTCAGTATGTTCTTTCCCAATAAGCCGTATTCTTTGGCTTGGTCGATAGCTATTCTGATACGTTGAACGGCTATGGGGTATTCGGCACGAATATAAATGTAACCTTGGCAAGCGCCGATAGCGTATGCCGCGATCGCCATGGCTTCGATGACCGAGTGGGGATCGCCTTCCAGAATACTTCTGTCCATGAACGCGCCGGGGTCGCCTTCGTCGGCATTGCAGCAAACGTATTTAATGCCCGTTTCGTCCGCCTTTGCGTTACGGCAGAATTGCCATTTCAATCCCGTCGGGAATCCCGCGCCGCCCCTGCCGCGCAGTCCGGACGCTTTGATGACGTCGATGACTTCTTGCGGTTGCATCTCGGTCAAAACCTTGATCAAAGCTTCGTAGCCGTCGTAGGCGATATATTCGTCGATGTTTTCGGGGTTGATGACGCCGCAGTTACGCAACGCGACTCTGGTTTGCTTTTTATAAAAGTTGGTTTCGGACAGCGCTTTCGTGATTTCCTCGGTCTTGTGGTCTTTGTACAACAGCCTTCTGACCAATCTGCCCTTTATCAAATGTTCCGAGATCAGTTCCGGCACGTCGTCGACTGTGACGTGGGAATAGAAAGAGCCCTCGGGATAGATGATGACGACGGGGCCTACGGCGCAAAGTCCGAAACAGCCCGTCTTTACCAACATAACCTCTTCGCTGAGGTTTTGTTCGGCAAGTTGCTTTTGGAACGCGTCGTAAATCTCGCCGGAGTGATTGGAGTGGCAGCCTGTGCCGCCGCAAATTAGTACGGTACTTCTGAACATACTTTTCCTCCTATTGTTCGCCTATCAGATAGTCGGTAACCACCTGTCCGCCGACGATATGACGTGTAAATATTTCTTTTGCTTTTTCGGGATCCACGTGTACGTAAGTCACCTTTTCCTCGCCGGGGACAAAAACTTCGACGATGGGTTCCAGCTTGCACATTCCCAAACAGCCCGTTCTGGTAACTTTGACGTTGTGCATTTCCTTCTCCGCGACCAAGTCTACAAACTCATTGAAGACGGGCCTGGCGCCGGCGGCTATACCGCATGTAGCCATTCCGACTACGATACGGGTCTCCAACTCGGCATCGGAGTTGTCGCGATTGACGATTTGGGCCTGCATCTTGTCCCTGATCGCCTTGATGTCGGCTATTGATTTCATAAAATTATACCTCCGTTGATGCTTTCGATGTTTTCTTCCAGCATGTCTTTTAAAAATTTAATGATTTCGGGCGAAGTTATCGGAATACCGCCCAATTCCCGTTTGACCTCGCGCGTGTCGAACGTAAACGATTTGTCGTTCACCGTGTATACCCACACGAAATCTATGTCGTCCCGGAGTAGCGTAACCGCGCTTTCCGCAATATCGCCCAAAGGCGCGCGATCTATCGAATCTATTACGAAACTCGCCGTCACCGTCGTACCTATACCAAGTTCCGAATCTATCGAAAACCTGCCTCCGGTCATTTCCGCCGCCTCTTTAAAAAGCGGTATTCCCATTCCCACTTTCCGCGTCGTCCTGGTCGTGGTGAACGGATCGGTCACGCGTGCCAAAAATGCTTTATCCATTCCTTTGCCGTTGTCGGCGATGGTGATCGTCAACAAATTTTTACGCGCCTCGATCGTGATAACTATCAACGAAGCGTTCGCCTTTACCGAATTTTCGGCTATGTCCAGAACGTTTAAAGCCAGTTCGCGCATTTATTACATGTACTCCCTGAGGATGCCGTCCAATTGGTCGGTGGTGACTTTGCCGTAAACGTTAGAGTTTATCGTCATTACCGGAGCCAGTCCGCAGCAGCCTATGCAACGCGTTTCCACCAACGAAAACTTGCCGTCCTCGGTGCATTCGCCCGATTCGCAGTTCAGCTTCGATTTCAGCGCCGTTATAATGTCGCCGGCGCCCTTGACGTAACAAGCCGTTCCCAAGCAAACCGCGACTTGATATACTCCGCGGGGTTGCAAAGTAAATTGCGCGTAGAACGTAGCCACGCCGAATACTTCTTCCAAAGACACTTTCAGTTTCTCGGCAATACGTTTTTGCACTTCGATGGGCAGATAGCCGTAAATCTCCTGTGCGCTTTGCAACGCCGGCATCAGGCCGCCGGGCACGGATTTCAATTCTTCCAATTTATCGTCCAATGCCTTGGCTTGCTCCGGGGTCTCCGTAAAAGGTAACTTTGTAAGTTTGATCTTTGCCATTGATTCCTCCAAGAATTTGTCTGTAAAATGCGCGCGTATGCGTACAACGCGTATGCGTGCTATTAGATTATAACACACGCGCGCCGTAAAAGGAAAGAGAATATTTGTAAATTTTTCCTTAAATACACCCGGAGTTCCCCTAGCTCCCGTAGCTTCGGAACGCGTCCCGACAGGTCCGCGCAGATCAAAAAAAAGAGCCCGCTTGCCGGCTCTTAGTTGTGGAGGAGGGATTGAGAATATTTTTTAAAGAATATCGCTATTTTCAGCCCTGCAAGCGTTAAAGGGCAAAGCGTTTTGGTTTTAGTCGTAGTCGGCTTTTTGTTTTTGCCTTGTTCCTTACGACGCTTTTATATTATCAACCGAATATGAAAATACAATCACCCGTTTTATGAAAATTCGGTGATTATTATGTCAGCGTTTGTAATAATTTGACGATTACAAGTGGGAATAAAAAAGACTTACCGCTTTATTACGCGGAAACAACGGCTTTTCAGCCGCTTTTACCGGACTTTAAATAATCTATCAGCGCCCGCGCCGTTTTTTCGGGGAGTTCTATAAAGTTTCTGTTCTTACCGATGTCCGACAGAGTATGCGCGTCGGAGGAGCGTAACACCCTTTTCCCCGGAAAACCCGATTCGTCCCCCTGTCCGGTAAATTCGACGGCGGTATATTCGTCGGGCACCGCTCCCAAAACAGCTACCATTCCGAAAGCAGTTCTGTCCACATGGGCGGGGACGGCTACTCCGCCGAAAGCTTCGGCAAGTTTCCGTATCTCGATTTCACCCGCATTCACTGCCTGCAACAGCAACCTGTCCTCCGTACCCACCACTTCGTCGTCGGAGTTTACTATCAGTTGCTCTCCGAAAACTTCGGGGCGGTTCTTTAAATCGTTAAAAGGCAGTTGCCGATAAAATCCTTCCAAACTTTCAACGTCGGGAAACAGGCATAAAATATGTATATCCTCGTTAGATTGGATTTCTGCCCCGGGTACGACCAGGACGTCCAAAGCTTCGCCCACTTCGACGGCGGCGCGGACGTTGCCGATCGCGTTGTGATCGGATACCGTTATTATCTCCAGCCCCATCGCCGCGGCATACGCCACTATGTTTAGCGGCGTCATGTCCCGTTCGCCGCACGGCGACAAAACGCTGTGAATGTGCAAATCGTATAAATAACGCATTACACCTTCTTTACCGCTTCGTATACGCTAAGGTCGGTGACTATCATATTCAGTCCCCTTTCCTTTACGCGCTTAGCCAACATCTCATCGGGCTCGACGCCTTCGCAAATTACCGTCAAAGCAATGTCCGCAAGCGTTTGTACGGCAGCTACGTTTTGGTTGTTCATCACCGTAAACCACACCGAATTTTCGGGGGCTTTGGATATGACGTTACTTAAAAAGTCGCCGCAATATCCCGTTGAAATTTCACGGTTTGGGTCCTCTATATTGATTATTCGGGCATCTAAAGCCTGTATTATATGTTCTATCGTCATCAGCTTTCCCGCCTTGTGCACATGTCGTAAGAGGTTTCGCCGCGCGCCACGTCCTCGGCAAACGCACGGCAGCTGGGAGCTCCGCAAGCGCCGCAATCCAAATGCGGCAACGTCCTATAGATACTTTCTATCTTTTGCATCTTTTCCATCGCCACTACAAAGTCGGAATCCAACCTGTATACGTCCTGCGCCCTTGGCGGTTGTTCCCAATGATAGAATTCCCGCGGCTTTTCGGTTTCTTCCAACCTGTTTGCAACGGGCGGAAGTTTGTCCCTTAGGGCACGGATCCTGACCCTGGCGACAAAGGGATTTTCGACGTTCAACACTCCGCCCACACAGCCCGAAGGGCACGCTCCCAATTCGACAAAGTCGATATAGTTCAAGCTGCCGTCTTCCATGGCTTTCAAAACGTTATTGATGTTTTCCATGCCGTCCGCCGCCAGGTATTTGTTTTGATAAATACCCAACGATTCGCCGCCGGAAGCCGCCCACCTGACTCCTAAGATACCCGTTTTCGACAACTGTTTTAACGGCTTATCCTTCAGCCGCGACATCACTCCCAACAGTTTGAAATACAATTCTCCTATAGACAACACTCCGTCCGCGGCGGGTTTGTTCAATCCCATGCCCGTTTTCAGGGCGTAAACTTTCGCGGGACAGGGAGAAATAAAGAAAACGCCGATATCTTCGGGAGGAATCCCCTCTTTTTCGGCTTTTTCCCTAGCCAAACGCAATGCGACGTCCGCAGGCGAAACCAAATCTATCACATGCGAAAGCAAGCTGTGATAACGCATCATTATCAGTTCCAGAACGGCGGGACAGGCAGACGATATTATCGGCTTTTTCAACTTGCCTTCCCTCATCAAATTCCTGGTTTCCTCGCTGATCAGTTCCGCGCCCCTTGCCACCTCGAACACGTCGTCGAAGCCAAGTTCCAACAAAGCGTTCAATACCAAATTGACGTCGTCCAAATTGTTGAACTGTCCGAACAGCGACGGAGCGGGTACGGCTATGCGGTATTTGAATTTAAATATCGATTCCAACGGATCGTACGCCGGAAGTTTTGCCTGGTGGGGGCACATCCTGACGCATTCTCCGCAACCGATACAGCGGTCGTAATAAACTTTAGCTTTCCCGTTACGGACGCGGATCGCCTCGGTGGGACAACGCTTCATACAGGCTATACAGCCTTTGCACTTGTCGCGATCCAAAGTAACGGTATGCAAACTTTTATCCATGACTTCTCCTACTGACCGAAATTAACGATCATCGTGACCGTGGTACCTACGCCTACGGTACTGTCGATATTCATGCTATCCGTATATTTTTTCATGTTCGGCAACCCCATTCCCGCGCCGAAGCCTAAATCGCGTATGGCGTCGGGAGCAGTAGAATAGCCGTCCTTCATAGCAAGTTCTATGTCGGGGATCCCCGGACCGTGGTCTGCCAACACTATGACGATGCGGTCGGGATATATATCCACTACCGCCCTGCCGCCGCCGGCATGAATGACCATGTTGATTTCACCTTCGTACATCGCAATGGCAACTTTCCTGACGTACACGGGGTCTACGCCCAACATTTTCAGAGTCTTTTTCACCTCGTCCGACGCCGAACCCGCCGAAACAAAATTGTTCCCGGCGACGTCGAATTCCAAATGCAATGCCGTCATACCGTTTTCTCACCCGGTTGCAGACCTTCGGCATACAACGTGCCGCAAGCCGAATACATGCGATGCCCGCTGGAAATCAAGGCTATGCCCTTTTCCTTTGCAATGGCTATCATGTCTTCGGTAGGACGTTTGCCGCGCACCAAAGCTATGCACCTGATGTCCATCATGTCCGCCGTGCGAACGACTTGCGGATTGCACAGCCCCGAAATCAACAGCGCCTGATCCTTTACGAACGCAAGCACGTCGCTCATCATGTCCGAAGCGCAAGCCGAATGTAAATCGACGTCCATCATGTCCTCGCCGCAGTACACGGTCGCGTCCAACAGTTCCACAATGCGTTTGATCTTCATATTCTCTCCGTTATGTCCGTTATGTCTTTGTTATGTCTTGTTGCCCGAAGGCACGCTCACTTGCTTACCTGGGATAAACTCTACCCAAAGTACGTTTGTGTTCGGAACGGGCAAAGGCGCGATCGATCTTGTTCTTGACCTCTTCTTCGGCAATGCCGTCCAAAATATAATCGTCTATTTCGCGGTAGGTGATCCCCATTTCCTGTTCGTCGGTCTGACCTTCGAACAATGCCGCCGACGGCGGTTCGTTGATGATCTCTTCCGGGCATTCGGCATACCTTAACAGCTTGTAAATGTCGCGCACTACCAGGTCGCCTATGGGATTGAAATCGTAGGCGCCGTCACCCCATTTTGTGAAATATCCCATGGTAGCTTCGCTGCGGTTACCCGTGCCGCAAACCAAATAGTTTTTGCGTTGCGCGTAGTTATACAAGGTTATCATCCTCAGTCTGGGGTTGATGTTGGCATAAGCCATCGGAGTCTGACTTTCGTCCAGATCCTTTAAAACCTCTCTGAACGCTTGCTTTACGGGGGTCAGGTCGACTTCCAAAGTCTTTATATCGAATTTTTCGGCAAGCTTCAAAGCGTTATCCTTGTCTTTCGAATAGTTCCTTTTCGATTCGCAAGGCATTATTATGCCGACTACGTTCGGAGTAGCCATTCTGCAAATTATAGCCGCCAACGCCGAATCCTTGCCGCCCGATAATCCCAATACAACGCCGTCCGCGCCCGCTTCCGCAAGGACTTCCTTTACCCAAGCCGCACGAGCCATCATCTCTTTTTCAAAATCCATAATCCTTAAGCTTTCGACGCGATCGCGCCGCTCCTTATTAAATTTTATTATTTATTATAACATACTCACGCGCGCCTTACAATAGGAAATCCCCGAAAAATCGGGGACTTCGTTCGATACCTGCCTGAATTTTTTTTGCCAAAACGGCGCCAAAGCATTTATTCTATGCGCCAATCTATGGGAGCTTTACCCAAAGAAAACAATATGGCGTTCGCCTTTGAAAAATGCTTGCAACCGAAATATCCGGAATAAGCCGAAAGCGGCGATGGGTGCGGCGCTTCCAACACGTAATGCCACGGGTTCGTGATCAAAGCTTTTTTCTGACGCGCCGGCGCTCCCCACAACAAAAATATCACGGGATCCTTTCTGTCGTTCAGCTTTTCTATTATCAGATCGGTCAACCTTTCCCACCCCATTCCTTTGTGGGAATAAGCCTCTCCGCGGCGCACGGTAAGAATGGTGTTTAACAATAATACCCCTTGATCTGCCCAGGGTTTCAGGTATCCTGTCTTCGGAATAGGGATACCCAAATCGTCGTTCAGCTCCTTAAAAATATTCTGCAACGACGGCGGCTGTTTAACTCCGGGTTTGACGGAAAAGCACATACCGTGAGCTTCGCCCGGGTTGTGATAAGGATCCTGCCCCAACAGGACGACTTTGACTGCGGAATACGCAGTCGCTTTTAGGGCGTTGAATATGTCGTGCATATCGGGATATACGGTATAACGGGAATACTCTTCCTTTAAAAACCGCCTTAGCGCCGCGTACCAATCCGACGCAAAAGCTTCCCGCAATACCTCGTCCCAATCGTTTCCTATGTGTACCATGCAACTATATTACAACGCCGGGTTTTAAAAGTCAACTAGCCTATTTGCTGACCTCCGAACGCGTTCCCGTTCTGCCAACCTCCGCAACACAGCACTATCAACAACAGCGCCAGGCATTGATTGTTGTTACTGCTTAACCCTCCGTCGCAACCGCAACACAGCACTATCAGTAGCAAAGCCAAAGTATTGTTCTGCAACACGTTCACCTCCGACAATATTTCTTTTCTTTCTACAATATGCACCTTAAAGCGATTTAGTTACGGAAATAGCATATCTTAGGAGGCGATTATGGCTGAATTGGTAGCAAGCGTCAAAACCTGCGATCTGGTGCGCACCTATCTTCCGTCCAATCAGGATCTGGCCGATATGTGCGCGTTCTTTTCGGTGTTTTGCGACGTAACACGTGTAAAAATGCTGTCGGCGCTGTCAATAGACGAACTGTGCGTGGGGGATCTGGCAACATTGCTGTCGTTGAATCAAACCACCGTTTCCCACCAGCTGAAAATTCTGAGGGACGCGGGTTTGGTCAGCACTCGACGCGAAGGAAAAATCATATTTTACAGGCTGGCTTCCGAACACGTAGAAACGGTGATGAACGTGGGCGCGGGATATTTGATAGAGATTTTGCCGCCGTCCAGAAAAAACTCCGCCGAAGCCGACTCGGACCTCGATTCCGAAAAAGAATAATTATTAAAACATTAAAATTCCCTGCCTACTCGGCAGGGAATTTTTTAGCGACTATATACGTTATATTCGATCAAATCATTTTTTTGTGATCTTTTCCACCAAAGGAATGGCGTATCTGTATCCCCACAACAGGAGCGCGTCGTACAGCAAAAAAGCTATCGTGAATATCAGGTTTAACAAAAAATACAACAATCCCGCCGGTTCGATATTGATGTTTAACGCCTCGAAGTTTACAACCAATATGTCTGTCAAATAGTATACGACAAAGAATACGAAACAGGAATACGCAACTTTTATCGGATAGGTTATATACCATTTTATTTTAGGCTCGCGATTGTGCATAAACACCGTCAGAATAGTATAAAAACCGCCTATCAAAACAAAAGAAAGTACGTGGATATTAGCAAAAATGCCACCGAGTCCGGACACGGCGACATATGCTAGAATTGCTTCGCGGTAGTATTTTTTTGTCAGCGGCAGCAGTATGCCGCACGCCGCCAAAATATTCAAACTCAGCGATAGATTCGTGACGTAAAAAGACAGGATCACCGCACCCAAGCTGATTGCGGCGCCTATTCCGGCTAACGCCAACCTGTCGGCTGAAAAACGCAGGCGTTTCATCAGCAGCAGCTAATCAAATCTCCGCCCATGCATTCACAGCAACAATCCGCGCAGATCAGGCTGGTGCAACAATCGCAGGGAGTCATTCCCCTGCCGCCGCGCCTGTAATCGGCGTCGTTGGAATAACTGCGGTCGTTGCCGCCGTCGTCGCGGTAATTATAGACATTGGAACGCGCATAACCGTCCTCTTGCGTTCTCATCTTTTCCTCCATGTGCTTTAAAGCGTTGGTGTACTTGGTATTGTTCGGTTCGTCGGAAACGGCGGTCTTCAGCTCTGTGACGGCGTCGTTATAGCGGTGTTGAGAATAGTAGATCACCGATTGCAGGAAATGCACTTCGGCTGTCTTTTCGGAAACGTCGTCCAATATCGCTTGAGCTTCGTCGTAACGACGGTTTCTGATCAAAGCGTCCGCCTGATCGATCTTGTCCTGTACCGTCGTGATAAAATGCCTGGAGCTTAGAACGTCCTGTGCGTCGCGATAAGCTTCCTCTATTTCATCCAATTTTTCACAAGCTTCCGTGCCGACTTCGCCGGGCGAAAAGCGTTTGTCTTCCCACTTCGCGCGAGCAGCCTTATAAGCTTCGTAAAGTTCGTTTTGGGTTACCGATTCGTCGACTCCAAGCGTCACAAAAGGGTCTTTTTGCATTTGATACCTCCGGACTTCAGCACCTCTTCGGTCCTGGCGCGAAGTCCTAAATATATTATGTTTGACAGCGGTCCTTCGCTGACGGTGATGCGCATTTTATCATACGCGGCACGAATGTTTTTAATGTATCCGAACAATCTGTCGGACACGAATTGTCTGAGTTTTTCCAATTCCTCGCCCTCCACCGGGTGGTCGGCAAAGGGGTTGAAACAGCCTTTTTCAACGTCCTTTTTCAGGTCGTCGAAGGCGTCTATTTCGTATATCCATCGTCCCAGGTCGGCGCATAGCGCCACCAGATGTTCGTCGGGATTTTTACAAGCCGCCAGCCCTACCGCAACCAGCATATCCGCAGAGGTTTTGGAAAGTTTGTCTACGTCGCGGCTTCCTGCCGATTCCAATTCGTGCAATTCGGCAAAGCATTTTTTTAACGCCGCATCCAATTCCGGCAGACGTTTCGCCGCTTTTTTATAATACGGCTTCAGAATGTTTTTAGCTGCCAGGTGCTTTGCTCCGCCCTTATCGGACAAATCATCATACACTTTATAGTATCCTAAAATAGTGTTGATGTCAACTATTCTTTCCTGAACGGAGTCGTTTAAAACCACCGAAAACTTAGGGCCTATCGGGTGGATAAAACAACGTTGCATATCGAATTCGGGCTGTAGATCCTCGTAATTATGTGCCAATATACTTAAAAAGGCTATGTCGTAATTGACTCCCAGGCGCATCAATTCGCCCGCCTGCTTGCCAATGGATTTACACAGCCCGCAATAATATGCTTTGTAAGTATTGAAATCTTTGATTAAAATATTAGGCTTATCTACCTTTATATATCCGAACACTTATTGTTCCACCAGCCCTATTTTGCGTTTTACCTTTTGCAAGGTGCGACGTGCTATACGGCGCGCCCTGTCGGCGCCTTCCCTTGCCACCGTCAACAGGTATTCCTTGTCGCCCATCAGTCTGTCGTATTCGGCTTTTACCGGTTTCAACCTTTCTATTACGGCTTCGCCGCAAGCTTTTTTAAATGCCGCGTAACCTTTGTCGCCGTAAACGCGTTCGATCTCATCCAAGCTCATACCGCTCATTTCGGACATGATTACCATCAAGTTGGATACGCCCGGCTTGTTGTCGGGATCGTATCTGACCGCGGTATCCGAATCGGTGACCGCCCTTTGAAACTTTTTCATAATGGAATCGGGTTCCTCGATTATCGAAACGGCTGCGTTCGGGTCGGGATCGGATTTGGACATCTTCTGTCCCGGCTGTTGCAAGCTGAATACTTTTGCTCCGTGTTCTCCGATATAGGCTTCGGGCACGGTAAACGTCGGCGAATACAGGTTGTTAAACCGTATCGCTATATCGCGCGTGATCTCCAAATGCTGTTTTTGGTCTATGCCTACGGGCACCAACGAGGTTTGATACAACAGAATATCCGCCGCCATCAAAACGGGATAATCCAACAACCCCATATTGATATTGTCGGCGTGCTTTGCGGCTTTGTCTTTGAACTGAGTCATGCGCTGCATTTCGCCGATATAAGTAAAACAGTTCAGTATCCATTGCAATTCTGTGTGTTCCGCAACGTGGGATTGGAAATACAGAATGCTTTTTTCGCTATCCAAGCCGCAGGCTATGTATTGCGCAAAGAAAGAAAGCGCGCGCTTTCTGTATTCGGCGGGCACCTGCCTTACCGTCAATGCGTGTAAATCGGCTATACCGAATATGCAATCGTAATCGTTTTGCAATTTCAGCCAATTCTGAATGGCTCCGATATAGTTTCCGATCGTAATGATACCTGTGGGTTGTATGCCTGAATATATGATCTTTTTATCCATTTTCTTTCAATACGTTGAAAATTTCGGTCAACATATCCTCTTTTTCTATGATGTCTGTATGCAATAGATCCTTATATTTTAACGAAGCGATCTCGTCGGGAACGGGAACGCCGGTATATCCGTTCAGCCGTTTTACCGCCATAAAAGGATCGGGTTCGTCCGAACCGGTCAAGGATTTGTAAACGTCGTGCGCGAACTTATACGGCGAAGCCGTAGAAACGATGACCGTCTTTGCGGGATCGCCCGTTTCGGTCAGGTAGTTATAATACGCGCTGACGGCTACCGCGGTATGCGGATCCAACAGGTAATCGTGCGTTTCGAAAAAGTTGTCTATCGCCGAAGCGGTATCCTCTTCGGTTGCCGAATATCCCTCGAACAAAGAAAATTCGTCGGCTATTTGGTCGAAGTCTATTTTATACATGCCGAAGCGCGACAGTTCGCCCATTTGATTTCTGACGAATTCCGGGTTTCTGCCGCACATTTCGAATATCAGTCTTTCCAAATTGGAGCTGACCAAAATATCCATAGACGGGGACATGGTCTTATGGAAGGGGCGGTTTGCGTCGTATTTGCCGTCGGTAAAGAACTCCGTCAAAACGTCGTTGGAGTTGCTGGCGACTATCAATTTCCCTATCGGCAGTCCCATTTTATAGGCGTAATACGCCGCCAGAATGTTCCCGAAATTGCCCGTCGGCACTACGAAATTGACCTTTTCGCCCATATCGATTTGTTCCGCGCCCACCAAATCCAGGTATGCGGAGATATAATAGACGATCTGCGGAGCCAGCCTGCCCCAATTTATCGAGTTTGCGGAGGACAAAGCGTATCCCATTTTCGCGAACTCGGCTTTGCATTCGGGGTCGGTAAATATGCGTTTAACTCCCGTCTGAGCGTCGTCGAAATTGCCTTTGATACCGACGACGTGAGTGTTATTGCCGTCGGTAGTCTGCATTTGCAGCTTTTGCAGCTCGCTGACGCCTTCCGAAGGATAAAATACGACTATTTCGGTGCCTTCGACGTTTTTAAATCCTTCCAAAGCCGCCTTTCCGGTATCGCCGGAAGTAGCTACCAGGATCAAAGTCTTTTCGCCGTGAGCGAACCTTTTCCTTGCCGCCGTCATCAAGTACGGCAGCAGCGTCAACGCCACGTCTTTAAAAGCAAGAGTCGGACCGTGAAACAGCTCCATTATATAAGACTCGCCGTCAATATCTATGACGGGAGCGGGCTCCGAATCGGTAAAACGCGAATAAGCCCTGTCGGTATAGCTTTTCATTTCGGCTTCGGGAATTTCGTCGAAATATTTGCATAAAATGCAGGTAGCACGCTCCGAATAGTCCATCCAAAGCATGTTTTCCATCTCTTCCCGCGTCAGTTGCGGAAAAGACGACGGTACATAAAGACCGCCGTCCTCGGCAATACCTTTAAGTACGGCTTCCTCGCCCGTAACGGGACCGGCGCCGCGCGTGCTGATAAACTTCATTATTACTCCTATTACTCCTTCGCGGCAGGAACCTCTTCAGGCTCTACCAATTCCTTTATAAACGGCGGCAATTCGTCGTAGTCGGCGGATATGGTCAGGACGAAAGTCGCTTCCGTCTTGTGGGAAATGCCCTTCAATTTCTCGAAAAAGTCGCCCATTTCGGGAATCGATTTCCCTATCATGCGCGCCGCGCCGTCGATAAAGAACAAACGAATGTCGTAGTTTGCTTCCAACATGCCTTGGATAAAGCCCAACAAGCCGTCTTCGGAAGCTATTTTACATTCTTTTGTGTTGGTAAACCTGATCTGATATTTGATTTCGCGTATGTAACGCGAGGTGTCGGTTATGAACACTATATCTCCGAGTTCTTTCGAAATCGAAGAATTTGCGGCATCGATTATACGCTTTGTTTTGCCTGTGCCCTTGGAACCGTAGATGATTTTAATCATTATATCCTCTCATTTCTTTTTGGGAAAAATCTTCCCTATATACATTTTACCACCTATCCTATTTTTTTCAAGGGGGTAAATGTTAGTAATTTTATAGTTATGCGTTAGTCGGCAACAAATGCGGCAAAGCGCTCGGAGTCGCACTTTTTTATCAAAGCGACCAATTCCTCGTCGCTCATCACCGTAGTCCTGCCGCTAAGGTATTCGTTATCGATCGATTCCTTTACCTGCTGTACCAACGGATCCTTCTTGTCGACTTTGGCGTCGCCGTGCAGTTTAAAGAACGCGTTGATCCAGAA
>DVNF01000036.1 GCA_018714575.1 Candidatus Stercoripulliclostridium merdigallinarum | reverse complement strand
CTGAATGGTCTCATTTCCTTTAAACGCTTTATCTCCGATTCTCGTGACGCCGTCCGGGACTTCAAATCGATCAAGCAGATTGTCCTCATTATATGAAATAAGCGTTGTTCCGCTTTTATCATATAAATTCTGATACTCATCCAATTTATAATCTTGGAGAAAGCCGTCGATTTCACCATCCAAACCCGTTCCCACCTGCGCAAACAAATCTTTCACCGTTAACAGTCCTGCTATTCCACATTCCCTGAGGATCTCTCGGTTAAAAAACTTAAAGTGATATGCATTTATATCTTTCTCAAACTCGAAGATAATTTCCCACAAACGCCTTTTCTTTTCGTCATTCATTTTTAGCCCTCCATATCGTGATAACTTTTATTTTGAATTATAAATTCCTCTTCCATGGCCCTATTGTACCATATTTGACGCATAAAAGCAACGCTATTGCTCGCTTACATAAAACGACTGACAGTTATTGACAGCAAAACACCCCAAAACGCCGCTTAAAGCAACGCCTGTATCCAAATGGATTTTGCAATAGTCGGCAATGTTCCTGCTACCCTGTGCCGCCCCTTTTCGCAAATAGAGCAAAATTTCATCCATAGCCGTCAAACACCGAACAGGCGTATGCCCGTACAAGACGCATTTTCCGTTTTGCGGTAAAATGTCTTTATCCTTAAAGCGGCGATCGTAAACGAGTTGTTCGCACGTTGCATGTGATACGGGCATAAGTTTTCCGTCCTTTACGGGAATGCCCGCATGAACGCCGATAAAATCATCCGTTTCTACATAGAACGGCAGAAAATCGAACTTGTCAACCGTTTCCCAATCGAGCAACTTTCCGTCCGTAAAATAACCGCGCAGCTCCTCCAATACCAAGTCATAATCTTCCGTCTGCCGCATCAAAGCGCGATAATACTTCAAAAAATCATATTCATGATTGCCTGCAATACAATATACGTTCGGCATGGAAAACAAAAGTTTGGCGAGACGGATACTGTCCGGTCCTTTATCGATGATATCGCCCAGCACATACAGCTTGTCTTTGTCGCTGAATCTGATTTTATCGAGCAGACGGCAAAACAGACCATAATAGCCGTGGATATCTGAAATACAATAATCCATGATTCAATTATACCACGCAAGACAATCAAAAAAACAACACTTTGCCGAAATCTGCGAAAGGCAGCGCACAAACTATGCGCCGCCGCTCTTTATGCCGCCATTTCCCTGCGAAGCTCGGCGATCTCTTCGAATACAAGCGTATCCCGTTCGACGAGCGTCGCCGCGAGTTTTTCGACAAACGCCCAATTCCTGCGAAGAACGTCTTTCGCCTCTTCATAGCAACGGGCAAGCATGGCGCTACGTTCCGCCGTGATACCGTCTTCCTGATTACACGAACTGATACCGTCGTGATTATCATGATGGAACAGCGCAAACCCGCTCGCCGCGTAGTCGACGATGAAACGCTGCAAAATGGCGGAAGCTCGGTTAAGGTCGGAGGTCGCCCCGACATCCGTACGACCGAATTTGAGTTCCACGGCGGCACGGCCCGCAAGCAAAGAAATGACGCGCTCATGCATTTTATTGTAAGAACCGAAGTAATCTTCGCTCTTAAAAATCTGCACAACGCCGCGCGCATCGCTCTTACTCGGCCGAATGGAAATAAGACCAACGCCTTCGGGATCAAACGCAAGCGCCGCCACGGCGTGTCCCGCCTCGTGAAAGGCAACCTCTTCTTTTGCCGCAACAGATATTTCGTTGACGGATTCGTCCGCCTCAAAGATGTCCCGAAGCACCGCCCTTACGATATGCTCGCGTTTGATTTCCGTTTTGTTTTCGTACCCCGCATAGATTCCGGCCTCATTGAGAACGCTCTCCAGTGCGGCGCACGAATTACCGTCCATCAGCCGCGCTACGCCCTCGGCAGTAACATCGTCTGCAACCTTTTTCCCTTTCAGATAATGGCGCACGATCTCCACCGCTTCTCTGCGGTTGGGCGGGCAAATCTCGAGAATGCGATCGAATCTGCCGTAACGGCGCAATGAATTAGGCAGTACACGCACGTCATTAGCGGTGGCAACGACGAAAACATCGGCGCCTTTCACTTCATCGATACCGGACTGTACGGCAATAAGTTCTTCCGGATTGCGCGAATTGCTGTCAGATGCGAACTTATCGAGATCATCGAGAAAGATGACGGAAGGCGCATTCTCTTTAGCTTCCTGAAAGGTTTTGGAAATGCTTTCCACAAACTCTTCGATGGCTTTGTCCTTGCGGAGAATGTAGCGTTTTCTGCCATTATCCATCTCATCGAGGAGAGCCGTTGCCATCAAAGTTTTACCTACACCCGGCACGCCGTACAGCAAAATACCGCGCGGAAGTTTTACGCCCAGAGCCGCATATTTTGCCGAATTTTTCGCCATGTCGCACAGCTGATACAGTTCTTCCTTCTCTTTTTCATAGCCGATTACTTTGTCGAATGCACTCATAAAAGACCTCTCTTTTGTTGATTTTCGAGTACATTATACGACATCTTATGTCCGTTTTTCGGGACATGACATGCATATGTTATAAAAATTCGCTTTGATATTCCCGACTTGGAAGAGTGTCCATAAAAACAGGTGATCGTCTTGATACGAGTTTTTGCAAAACATCGCCCGCCTTATGGATGACTGCGGCGTATCGTCGATAGACGAATTGATAAAGACGGTGGATGAAGGAGGCGCCGACCCGAAAAAGAAAAGATGACACCACTTCTCTGCAATAA
>DVNF01000005.1 GCA_018714575.1 Candidatus Stercoripulliclostridium merdigallinarum | reverse complement strand
TTTGTCGGCTTCCCCGCTTTGTTGGCAGAAGACAAAGTCGTGAAAAATCTGGAAAAGCAAGATTACGAGGTTCAGACTTTCAACTCTGACGACCTGTTTGGCGCGGTAGGTCTGTTTATGCCCGAAGGCGCCACCGCTGTTGTCGCTGCGCATAAAGGCGATTACGGCGAAGACGATTACGACAGTATCACCATTTATTACTTCGATGAATCCAAAGACGCCAAAGAGGCAAAGGATGATATCGAAAAAGCCTTCGACGAATCGTTGGACGCGATATTGGAAGGTATCGGCGGAGGTGAAGCAGAGGGAATGTTTGCCGGTGTCGCAAATGAAATTGCAGCCAGCATAGAACAAGTGCGCGAGGATACGAAGTTTGTACGCTTCGGAAAAATAGTCGTAACCGGTTCCGTCCGCGGCATCATTGCGGCTATGATCGGGCTATAAGATCGATTCCGCAAATCTTATAATAACAAAAAAAGTTCGTACTTCGGTACGAACTTTTTTTACGTTGTTACGGGCGCCGACAGAAAAAGTTTCTTTTCGGGATCAATCATTTATCGGTAGAGCCGAATCCCCCGTTCCTGGACGAAGTCACTGCGTCGTCTTCGGTTATTCCGTACTGCATGAATATCCCTTGCGCAAAAGCGGTGCCTCCGGGGATATTGACCTCTTTGTCGCCGCCGTTATAGATTTTTATCATTATGTGCCCTTCGTTATCGGAATAATAATAATCGGAATCTATGATGCCGACCGTATTGTTTAACATCAGCCTGTATTTAAAGCCCAATCCGCTGCGGGGAAACACCTGCAACACCCAGCCTTCCGCGATCCGCGCCCTGATCCCCGTAGGAATTTTTACGCTTTCGCCGGGCGCCAGACGGACATCGAACGGAGTATAAAAATCGTATCCTGCGGATCCCGTAGTTGCCCGTTCGGGAACCCTGATTGACGAATATACGCTTTCGACGTCTGCGCCGACGTACGCCGACGAAAACTCTTTTAACGATACGACCGAAAACTTGGCTATGCGTTGCATGCGGCTTTCTCCAATAACTCTATCGAAAATTTAATACGCCTGACGGTTTCTTCTTTTCCAAGGATATCCGCCATTTCGGTAGCTCCGCCGGGGGTTACCGCGACTCCGGTAACGGCGATCCTTACGCTCCACAGCAGCAAGCCTTTTTTGATCCCTGCCTCTTCCGCCGCGGCGGCAAAGGCTTCGTTGATGCTGTCGCGGTCAAAGCTTTCCAAAGCTTCCAGCGCGCGAACGGCATAGCGGAGCGCGACCAATGCGTTTTCGGGATCGGCTTTTAACTTCTTATGATAGTACATGTTTACGTCGTATTCGCCGAATTGATCGATGAACGCGACTTTTTCGGGAATTTCGGAGAAAATATCTATCCTGGAAATCAACAGCTCGTCCCACTTTTTATAGTCGTATTTATGCGCTATGACCGATTTATCGTACCACGGCGCCGAGTATTCGGAAAACTTTTCCATGGGAAGTTCATGTACGTACAGTCCGTTCAGCCACTTCATTTTCGGTTCGTCGAATATGCTGCCCGACTTTGAAATACCGTCCACCGAAAAGCGCGCGATCAGCTCATCCATCGACATCTTTTCGGAATCGTCCTTCGGCGACCAGCCCAACAAAGCTATATAATTGACTATGGCTTCGGGCAGATAGCCTTTTGCGATAAAGTCTTCGAAATTGGCGTCGCCGTAGCGTTTGGAAAGTTTATGAGTCGCGTCCTTCATTATCGCCGGCAGATGAATGTACTTCGGCGGTGTCCAACCGAAAGCCTGATAAATCAGATTGTACTTCGGAGTAGACGAAAGATACTCCGCCCCGCGCGTGACGTGGGTGATACCCATCAGGTGATCGTCTATGACGTTGGCAAAATTATACGTCGGCATACCGTCCGATTTAATCAAAATGTTGTCTTCCAGGTCGGCGCAGTCCACCGCGATCTTTCCGTAAACCATATCTTCGTATTCGGTCATTCCCGACAAAGGTATGTTCTGACGGATAACATACGGTTCCCCTGCCTTAAGCTTTGCCTCGATCTCTTCTTTGGAAAGTTTCAGGCAATGCTTGTCGTATTTATGGTTTCCCGCGCCGTCGGTCAGCGTTTCCAAACGCTCTTTGGAGCAAAAACAATAGTAAGCTCCGCCTAATTCGATCAGCTTTTTGGCATACTCGGCATAAATTTCCTTCCTTTGGCTTTGGATATAAGGTCCGACATCGCCGCCGATCCCCGGGCCCTCGTCCGGAGTGATCCCCGACGTCCTTAGCGTGCGGTATATCAAATCGACCGCGCCTTCGACATAGCGTTTTTCGTCCGTATCCTCGATCCTAAGTATAAAATCGCCGCCGTTATGCTTTGCGAACAAGTACGAATACAGCGCCGTTCTCAGGTTCCCTATATGCATGAACCCCGTAGGGGACGGGGCAAATCTGGTTCTGACTTTCATAATATATCTATCCTTTTTATACACGAAAACGCAAGAATTTCGCGGCAAAAGCACAGCCTGTTGAAAGCTTTCGTCTTGCCGCGAAACAACATTGCATTGACGGAATTAAATGTTTTTCAGTTTTTCGATCAGTTCGTAGATCCTTTCCAAATCGTCGCGGGAGAAGTAATCGATATAAATTCTGCCCTTCGATTCGTTACCGACAAGTTTGACCTTTGTAGCAAAAACGCGCTTCATATCGTCTACAAACGCGCGCATTTCGCCGCTGAGGCGTTCGCGCTCCTTCGGGGAAAGCTTCCTGGGTGCCGTTTCGGGATGCAGGAAGAATTTGATGCGCTGTTCCAATTCCCTGACGCTCATTTCGCCGTCCGCCGCGCGGAAAGCAAAATCGACCTGCGCTTCGCGGTTCGCCACCGCGGCAAGCGCCCTGGCGTGTCCTGCGGACAGCCTGTTCTGCCTGACCAATTCTTTGACTTCGTCGTCAAGTCCCAATAACCTTAAAATGTTGGTTACGGAAGAACGCGCTTTGCCGATACGTTGCGCCAACTTTTCCTGCGTATAGCCGTTCAAACGTATCAGTTCGTCTATCGCCTCCGCCTCTTCGATAGGATTCAGATCCTCACGTTGCAAGTTTTCGATAAGGCTGATCTCCCTCATCAGCGAATCGTCGATGCGCTTTACCAAAGCCGGTACCGTGGCCATTCCTACGGCTTTTGCCGCACGATAACGCCTTTCACCGGCTACGATGATATATCCGTCGCCGCGCTTTGCCAGGATCAAAGGTTGCAAAATGCCGTGCACTTTGATAGATTCCTGTAATTCCCTTTGCGCGTCCTCGTTGAAATACTTACGCGGTTGGTCGGGGTTCGGGCTGATACTTTCCAGATCGATTTGGTATACCGCTTCGCCCGCAGATTCCATGGCGGGAGCCTGTACGCGTTCGTCCTCGATATTTGCCAAAAGTTCACTGAGTCCTTTTCCGATTCTTCTAGCCATAATCTGCTCCTTTTTCGGTGGTTATATTATTATAATTTTTGTAGCTTTGGCTACATATTTTACATTAAAGGTTGGGATATGATTTTCTTGTACCGTCTGGGATATTCCGGGGGCGTCTCGAATACCTTTTCGAATACCACGATACATCTGTCCGATCCGAACAAAGTAAACCGCTTTTCGTCGGAAAGTTTGCCGCCGCACCTTTTTGCTGCCGTTATTCCGGCGTCCAGTTCCGTTTCGGATAATTTCCCTTTGTAACAAATCAGCGCGCCGCCCTGTTTTATCAGCGGCAATCCGATTTCGCACAATACCCTGAGTTCCGCTACTGCGCGCGTGACCGCGATACTATAGCTTTCGCGCAACTTCCCTGCCGCAAGCTCCTCCGCACGCGCGCATATTACTTCGTAGTCTATGCCTAACTTTACGGACAGCGAGCGCAGAAAGGAAGCTTTTTTCGCAATCGAATCCAATGCCGTCAGCTTTATATCGTTTCGGTATATCTTCAGCGGCACTCCGGGAAAACCTGCCCCCGAACCTATATCCAGAACGGTAGCTCCGTCCGGAATAAATTCCGCCGCCTGTAAGCTGTCGGCAAAATGCCTTGCCGGCGCGTCGGAAGAATCTATCGAGGTCAAATTCAACTTTGCGTTACACTCCGTTAAATACCTTAGATATATTTCGAATTTTTCCTCCGCTTCCGCTCCGACGGGGTAACCGGCGGCTGCCAGGATTTCGCCGATTTTTACGGCATTTACCATTCGCGTGCTCCAATCGTATCTTTGATTACAAATATTATATCATGACGCGCGTAATATTTCAACAGGTTTTTCAAGCGTACCCTATGCCGTTTTTCCGCTTCGTCCGCAAACGGAGTTTCGTGGCTTTCGGCGCGACGGTTTACCCGCGCAGCACCTTTCACCCGGAAACCGTATAAAAAAAATATCGGGCTTAAACCCGACATTTATTTTGTTGCTATGGATACAAAAATTATGCTACCGCACCGCGCTTTCCGGAAATGTGCCGCGGCACGATCTTTATTATCGACGTTCTGTCGAAAAACGCCGCTATTTCGTCGGATACTTTGTCCTCGCCCTCGTTCGGGCAATACTTTGACGTAAGCGCACGCAAAGCGGCTGTCTTACCGGCCGTATCCGTGACGAATTCCGCAATGCCGAAAACAATAACGGAAGTATATGCGGTCGCAAACTGCGCGGGCCTTACGTCGTGGCGTTCGACTACGGTAAACGAAACCGCGGAATTTTTCGTTATCGCGTCCACCTTATGCCCGACCGTTGCCGAATGTATATATATGGCTCCGTCGTAAACGTAATTTACCGGCACTCCGTAAGGATAGCCGCCGTCGCCCGATAACGACAATACGCCGTAGCTGCCGTCCGTTAAAATCCTTTCGGTTTCCGCCGCGTCAAGCGCAAGTGTTTTCCTTCTGATAGGTCTGAATTCCATATTACCGTTTTACTACTCTAATCCTACGATATTTCCGTTTTCGTCTATGTCGATGACTTCCGATTGCGGATGCTTCGGTAGTCCCGGCATCGTGATAATGTCGCCTGTCAAAGCTACGATAAAGCCTGCGCCTGCGGATAACCTGACGTCCCTGACCGTGACGGTGAAATCTTCCGGGGCGCCCGTCTTTTTGGGGTCGTCCGAAAAACTGTACTGGGTCTTTGCAATGCACACGGGGCAGTCCCCGTAACCCATTTCTTTAAACCGTTCCAACTTTGCGGCGGCAGGTTTTAAAATCTCTGCGCCTTTTCCGCGGTAAACTCGCGTAACAATCTTTTCTATTTTTTCCTCTACCGAATCCGTCAGCGGGTAAGCGTAATCGAACGCGGAAGGAGCCTTAGCCGCCTCGATAACTTTTTCGGCAAGCTCTACCGTACCTGCGGAGCCCTTTCCCCAAACGTCAGCCGGCACGCAATCTACTCCGACGCCGCGGCAAAGCCGTATTACAGCCTGCTTTTCCGCCTCGGTATCGCTACCGAATACGTTTAACGCGGCAACTACCGGCAGTCCGTATACTTCGGTTATATTCCTTAGGTGCCTTTCCAGATTTTTAAAGCCCTTTTCTACCGCGCCGACGTCTTCCTTTCCAAGGTCTACTTTGGCTACGCCGCCGTGCATCTTCAGCGCTCGAACCGACGCAACCATTACGACGGCGGAGGGGACAATACCTGCCATACGGCATTTGATATCCAAAAATTTCTCGGCGCCGAGGTCTGCTCCGAAGCCTGCCTCCGTAACGGCGTAATCGGCTATCGACATCGCCGTCTTCGTAGCGATTATAGTGTTGCAACCGTGAGCGATGTTCGCAAACGGTCCGCCGTGCACCAATACGGGAGTGCCTTCCAGCGTCTGTACGAGGTTCGGATACATCGCCTCTTTCATCAATACCGCCATGGCGCCGTGGACGTTTAATTGTCCCGCGGTGACGGGCTGTTTATCGAAAGTATATCCGACGATAATTTGCGAAAAACGCCGTTTCAGATCCCAAATATCTTTACTCAGGCACCATATCGCCATTATTTCGGAAGCTGCGGTAATATCGAAGCCGTCCTCCCTGGGCACTCCGTGAGCGGCGCCGCCCAGTCCCGAAACGATAAAGCGCAACTGACGGTCGTCCATGTCCAAACACCGTTTAAAGCACACCGTAGCCGGATCGATATTCAGTTCGTTACCTTTGCGGATATGGTTATCGACCACAGCCGCCAACAGGTTGTTTGCCGAAGTTACCGCATGAAAATCGCCGTTGAAATGCAGGTTTATGTCTTCCATGGGAATGATCTGCGATCTGCCGCCGCCCGTGGCTCCGCCTTTTAAACCGAATACGGGTCCCAGCGAGGGTTCGCGCAAAGCGGCGACCGCCTTTTTGCCGACGCGCCTCAGCGCGTCGACCAAGCCTATGGAAACTGTTGTCTTTCCTTCTCCTGCCGGAGTCGGTGTCAAAGCCGTGACCAAAATCAATTTGCCGTTCGGCTGTTTGCCGTTCAATACGGCGGTATCTATCTTTGCTTTGTATCTGCCGTAGGGTATGACGTATTTTTCGTCTATACCTGCTGCATTAGCCACTTCGTATATGTTTTTCGGAGCAACCGAATGTGCGATTTCAATATCGGATAGCGCCATAATTTCTCCGCCCCGTTTTATTTAAAGTATTCTACAAGCGATTCGAACATCCCTATATCGTAACGACCGGGAACGTTCCT
>DVNF01000035.1 GCA_018714575.1 Candidatus Stercoripulliclostridium merdigallinarum | reverse complement strand
AGAGACAGCGGCTGGGGACCAGGTAGTCGCGCGCGCCCTCCGGCGAAGAAGCCGTCAGAATGGGAGTATTGATTTCGATAAATCCCAAGCTCCTCATGACTTCGCGCATATAAGCGATCACTTCGCTGCGTAAAACGATCCTGTCGTGCAGCTCGCGGTTGCGTAAATCCAGGAAACGGTATTTTAACCTTAATTCTTCCTTTGTTTCGGCGGCGGTTTGGACGTCGAACGGCAATCTTTCCGTGACCGCGCCCAAAATTTCTATCGATTCGGCTACCAATTCAACGGTGCCGGTGATGATTTTAGGATTGTATGAATCGGGAGTACGCTTTCTAAGGTTTCCCTCTACGCTGATGCAAAATTCCTTGCCGATGCCTTTCAGAAGCTCTTCGTTATTCATTACGATTTGCAAAACTCCGTAATGATCTCTCAGGTCGATAAACATTACTCCGCCGTGGTCGCGAATGTTTTCCACCCATCCGGCAACTTTGATGCGTTGCCCGTCCAATGCTTCGGTGATTTGGCTGATGTTGTGTGTCCTGTATTGCATGAATGACCTCTAAACTCGAATATAGAGAAAATATAACACACCGCGCGAATTTAAGTCAACAATATATGCGCGTTATAATAGTTATAATATTTTATCCGCGCGACTTTTCGCGCTTTCCTCGCTACGCCAAACGCTATATGCCGCCAATAAGTTTAGTCCTCTCGGCAAAGGCGGTAAAAATTCACGAAAAATAACTTGAATACGGCGGACAAGGTTTGCTTTTTCCGAATTTCGAAGTATAATTTAATTATGAAGGTTTTTATCAAACTCTCGAAAGAGATTATGCAATATAAGCTGTACTATATCGTCGGCATAACCGCAGTGATTTTGGCGACGCTGACTTCGCTGACGGCTCCGTCGTTGCTGTCGGAAATGACGGGGATAGTCTCCGCAGGAGTAGGCTCGGCGGAACTCAGGCGCATTTTGATACTTGCGGCGTGGCTTGCAGGACTGTATCTGTTAAAATGGCTGATGCGCTTTGTTTCGACGTACATGTTGCATATCGCGGCGTGGCGGCTGGCGGACGGTACCAGAATAAAACTGTACGACAGGATACAACAATCCAGCCTGGATTATTTGGAAAATCGCCAATCGGGCGAGTTGCTTGCGCGCGTCATAACCGATGTGGACAAGCTGGAACTGTTATACGCCCACGTAATTCCCGAATTCATCACGAACGGACTGACTTTTGCGGGAGTCATGGGCGTATTGCTATATATGAATTGGAAACTCGCGTTGGTAACGGCGATAATAATTCCTTTGGTTGCCGCCGCCTGCGTGTTCTATTCGAAAAAAGTGCGGCCGAATTTCAAATCGGCGCAAAAGCTGATAGGTAACATTTCCGCCGAAGTGCAGGACAACATCCAAGGTATCCGCGAGGTGCAATCGTTCGGACAGCAACAACGCGAACACGCCGACGTAAAAGAGCGCACCGATAAACATACAAAAGCTATATTGAAAGCGTTAAAAGCGTCGGGTATTTTCCACCCGTTGATAGAATTTTTATCGTCGCTGGGTACCGTCGCGGTAGTCGCGGTAGGCGGCTACCTTGCGTATACCGGCGGAGTCGACGTCAGCGAAGTCGTAGCGTTCTTATTGTATTTGTCGCTGCTGTTTACGCCGATGGAAGGAATGGCGCGCCTGATGGAAAACGCCGAACAGGCGCTGGCGGCAGGCGAAAGGATCTTGGAAGTATTGGAAGCGCCGATAACGGTGACAGACCTGCCCGGAGCCGTCGATATTGGAAATTCGCAGGGGAAAATATCTTTTGAAAACGTCTCGTTCGCTTACGGCGACGGCAAAGAGATCTTAAAGCATATCGATTTTACGGTAAATCCCGGAAAGACCGTAGCGCTGGTCGGAGCGACCGGAGCCGGTAAGACAACGATAACAAAATTGATCTCCAGGTTTTACGACCCTACCGAAGGCGTGATAAAGCTTGACGACAGAAATATAAAGGAAATAACTTTGGAATCGCTGAGGAGGAATATATCCCCGGTATTGCAGGACACGTTCTTGTTTACCGGCACCGTGGCTGAAAACATAGCCTACGCAAAGCCGGAAGCGACAATGAACGAAATTGTAGCAGCCGCTACGAAAGCGCGTATTCACGACGACATAATGGAAATGCCCGATGGATATAACACTACCGTCGGGGAAAGGGGTATGAAGCTGTCGGGCGGTCAAAAACAACGCTTGCAAATAGCCAGGGCGATCCTAAGGGAATCCCCGATCATAATATTGGACGAGGCGACGTCGTCGGTGGATACCGCGACCGAAAGCAAGATACAACAAACCTTAAACGCGCTTGCCGGCGACCATACGGTGATAGTCATAGCTCACAGATTGTCTACGATTGTAGGCGCCGACGAGATCTTGGTTTTGCAAGAAGGTACGATAGTCGAACGCGGCTCTCACGCCGAGTTGTTGGCTGCGAACGGGTTATATAAATCTTTATACGATAAAAGCATAAATCAGTAGCTATAGATACAAAATAATAGTTTTTTCCATATCGGTTTCCCTGACGGGGAGCCGATTTCTTTTTTGTGATCGCAAAAAATTTTCGTATATTTTTTATAATGAAATATTGTATGTATATCGGTATTTGGTATATTGACTGAACGCGCGCGCTATGTTAAACTTTATATTAATCAGAATTAAATTTTTCGGAGGCACAAATGGCTAAATACAGGATAAGGCAAAAATATTTCGCGTTAAAGGATAGATTTGCCGTCAACGACATGTACGATAACCCAAGGTATTATTGCGATACCAGGTTGATCAGCGTCCCCAAAAAGTTTTGGTTGGAAAACGCGGAGGGCAGAAAAATATATTTGGCAAAATTCAAGCTGTTTTCTCCTTTTAGAAAAATCGTTTATATTTACCGTGGCGAAGATACCTCCGACGGTTACGTCGCAAAGGTAAAACGCAACATCAGATTTTTTTTCAACCATTTGAAAGTAACTTCCGAAGCATACGGCGATTACTATATCGTCGGGCATAAATTCAAAGCCGTGATACACGAAGGATCCAAGGACGGGCCCGTAGTGGCTACATTGGAAAAACACTTTTTCAAGGTCGCGGATACTTACGATATCGACATTAAATGCCGTTACGAAGCTTTAATGTTGGTTTTGGCGATCATATACGATTATAAATACAACGAAAAACACTAAAACGGCTATTGCCGAAAGGAGCTAATATATGGCAAAAGTAAAAGTCGGCGTAGCCGGCTACGGAGTTATAGGACAACGTCTTGCCGACGGCGTCAGCCGTCAGGGCGATATGGAGCTGGTCGGCGTAGCCGACGTTGCTCCCACTTTGGCAGTCCGAGCGCTCAGCGAAAAGGGAATGCCGTACGATTTGTACCTGGCGTCCGAAGATAAAAGGGCGCAATTCGACGAATTGGGGATCCCCGTTTCGGGCACGTTGGAAGACATGATAGAAAAATGCGACGTCGTTTTGGATTCTTCTCCCGGCGGTATCGGCGCAAAGAACAAGGAACTTTACGTAAAACACGGCAAAAAAGCCATATTCCAGGGCGGCGAAAAGAATTCCGTCGCGGACGTGTTTTTCCACGGTTACGCAAACTACGAAAAGGGGCTGGGAAAAGATTATTTAAAATTGACCAGCTGTAACACGACGGGGCTGATCCGCAGCGTCGATTGTTTGGATCGCGCATACGGTATCGACAGGGTGGCTATCACGATCATCCGCCGCGTAGCCGATCCCGGCGACTACCACAGAGGCTTGACCAACGCGTTGCAGATCGACAAAGCGCCTTCGCACCAGGCGGTGGATCTGATGACTATCATGCCGCACGTAGAGGCAACGGGTATTTTGGTGCATACTCCGATAACGCACGGACATATCATCACCGTCGTCGCCACGGGAAAACAAAAGATCACAAAGGAAATGGCTTTGGCGGCGTTCGAAAAGCATCCTCGTATCCGTTTGGTATCGATAGACGAAGGCTTCTTGGGCAACGCTTCGTTGTTCCGCTATGCGCGCGACTTAGGCAATCCCAGGGGCGATATGTACGAAATCGCGCTTTGGCGCGATTCGATAGTCGAAACGGGCGATTCGATCATGTACGCCATCAATATTCCGCAGGAAGCCGTAACTATACCCGAAACTATGGACGGTATACGCGCGGTCATGAATATGCAGGCGACTTCCGCGGAAGCCACCGCAAAGACAAACGAATATTTGGGTATAGGAAAATGGAAATCGGTATAAAGAGCATTATCGGCGTCGACGTAAAAGGTAAGACAGTACTCTTTCGACCCGACATAAATTCACCGATAGATTCATCGGGCAAGATCGTCAACAGGAACCGTCTGGAAAAGACGGTTCCGACTTTGAAATATCTATCCGACGGCGGGGCAAAGATAGCCATAATAGCCCATCAAGGCGACACTTTGGATTATCAAAACCTGATTCCGATGAGGGAACACGCCGAAATCCTATCGGAATTATCCGGCGTAAAGGTCGACTACATCGACGACGTTGCCGGTGACGCCGCGATAGCCGCGATCAGGAATTTGAAAGAGGGCGAAGCGATATTGTTGGGTAACCTTAGGTATTTGACGGAAGAAGTTTCGACTTTTGAAAAGGACGTAAAGCTGACTCCGCAACAGATGCTGAACACGTATTTGGTTCGAAGACTTGGCGGCGAAGCCGATATTTACGTCAACGACGCATTTTCGGCGGCGCACAGAAACGCTCCCAGCATGGTAGCTTTCGAAGAGCTGATGCCGTCTTATGCGGGACCGTTGTTTTTCAAGGAATACGAAGCGCTTTGGCGGGTCATGAACTGTGCGGAAAAGCCTGTAGTATTCGTATTGGGCGGAGCCAAAATTTCCGACGCGTTCGGAATGATGGGAAAGGTATTAAAGGACGGAGTAGCCGATAAGATCCTGGCAATGGGCGTGACGGGAGTCGTCATGCGGCTTGCCGAAGGCAAGAAAATCGGTAAACTATACGAAAAATGGCTGTCCGATCACGATCTGACGGTGTTTGTCGACCAGGCAAAGGAGCTGCTGAGAGATTACAAAGACAAATTCATTTTACCCGTCGATTTCGCAGTCGAGGAAAACGGCGTCCGCAAAGAAGTGAATCTGGACGAGTTACCTTTGGACGACAAGATGTTTTTGGATATAGGCGAAAACAGCATCGCGGCATTTGAAAGCGCTATCGCGGAGGCAGGCACGATTTTCGTTAACGGACCTGCGGGGGTATACGAAAACCCGATCTTTGCGGAGGGTACGCGGCGAGTATGGAAAGCTGTAGCCGCGGCAAAAGGCTATTCGGTCATAGGCGGCGGCGACACCGTGACCGCTGCGTCGAAGTTCGTTAACGTAGCCGATATAGATTACGTTTGCACCGCCGGCGGCGCGATGGTCAGGTTCCTGTCGGGCAAAACTCTGCCGCTGATCCGCGCGATGAGTAAGGCTAAATAGTTATGGAAAAGGCAGAAAACGTCTACAGAGTCACCGTCATGACGGACATGCACCTGATGCCCGGCGATTACGAGGACGGTTTTGAAAGCGTCGACAAACTGGTCGGCGCTTCTCGTCCCGACTTTGTAGTGTTCAACGGCGACAACTTTTTCGGTTTCAACGGCGAGGATCTGGCTTTTTACGACAGACTAGACGCATACTTTATCGAAAAAGGAATAAAGTGGACGGCGATATTGGGAAACCACGACGGGGAATACAACTCCGCCGACAGGCGGTCGATAGCGGAGCATATAGCAAATCTTCCGGGTACGGTTTTCGAATTAAATCCGATAGGCAAACGCTACGGGAATTTCTTTTACGATACTCCCGTTGCGGGGACCGCGCTGGCGTTTTTGGATTCGGGCGGAAAAGCTACTTTGTCGGAAAGGATAAGGTCGGGATTTTCGTCTAAATACGCCGCGCTGACGAAAGAACAAATTGCGTTTTATTTAAATGAGGCTCACGGCAAAAGGGCGGTTTTTCTGTTTATCCATATTCCTTTGAACGAATTTGAAAACGGATATTATCTGGCGCTTGCGAATTGCAAAGTCATATACGGCGCAGTTCGGGAAAATATAACGCCGGAGGGAAAGCTGAACCGTTTCGGCGACATAGTCTGTTCTCCGGCGGTAAACACGGGCTTTTTCGACGCCGCGGCAAAGGAAGGAAACTTAAAAGCCGTATTCGCGGGGCACGATCATTTGAACGATTTTGCCGTAGATTACAAAGGCGTGCGCTTGGTTCAGGTACAACGCAGTTTTTCATCTAAACTTGCGTCTTACGGATTCAAGAAAAGAGGCTTTACGGATTTTTCCGGGGCTACGGTTTTGGACGTAACCGAAAACGGTTTCGACGTCAAACAGTTATTTTTGAAAGACTTATCGAAAGACTTATGAATGCCGATATAATAATAATCGGCGGAGGCATGTCGGGACTGGTCGCGGCAATCGTTGCGGCAAGGGGCGGCGCCAAAACGCTGATAATAGAATATAAAGAACGCGTCGGGCAAAAGATCTTGGCAACGGGAAACGGCAGGTG
>DVNF01000034.1 GCA_018714575.1 Candidatus Stercoripulliclostridium merdigallinarum | reverse complement strand
CCCCTAAAACGCGCCTGCCGTTGTCGTCCGCGATACCTTCGATATTGTCGGCTACGCTCCTGCCTTGGCGGTTTGCGGGTCCCGCAAGCGGCACTTTGGTATCCTTATCGAAAGCGTCCTTGACGGCAATAACGTCGCCTGCCGCGTATATGTCGGGGGCGATTTTGAATTCGGAATCGGTGACGACCGCGCCTAAAAACAACGCTGCAAAATCCTTTACCAATCCGCTTTCGGGAGTTACCCCCATCGCCAAGACCACCGCGCCCGCGTCAGTTTCGCTGCCGTCCGTGAACACTACGGTCAGCTTTCCGTCCTTACCCGAAATGCTCTTTATGCCGGCTCCCGTTTTTACGGTTATTCCGTTATTCCTCAGTTCGTCCTCGCATACCACGGCGAATTCGGGATCTATGGGCGGAAGTATATGCGGTTGCAATTCCGACAATACGACTTCCAAACCTCTTTCCCTTAGGTTTTCGGCAGTTTCGATTCCTATAAAACCGCCGCCTGCGACTACGACTTTACCGACGCCGTTACGGTCGATATATTCGTCCAAGCCCAGCGTGTCGGCTACGTCCTTTAACACGAACACTCCGTCGCCGCCCAGCCCGAACGTGTTGGCGCGTGCGCCTGTCGCAAGTATCAGTTTGTCGTAACTCAAAAGGTATTCGCCCCTTTCGTCCTTTACCGTCACCGTGTGCGCTTCGCGGTCTATTTTTACCGCTTCGGAACGCACTCGGACGTCAATATTAAAACGTATCTTTAAAAATTCGGGGGTGGCTACGGACAACGCGCCCTTTTCGGCGATGACTCCTCCGAGGTAATACGGCAAGCCGCAGTTTGCGTAAGAGATCATGTCTCCGCGCTCTAAAATAATTATTTCCGCGCTTTCGTCCAATCTTCTCAGCCTGGTCGCGGCGCCGGCGCCGCCGGCTACTCCGCCTATAATGACAACTCTCATGGTCACCTCTTTAAAATTTTCAGGGATACTTAACGATATTCGGTATTCGGTCTATTTAAGGATCACGGGATATATTCATATCTGTCTTTCTGTTATCCTATATTTATCAATATTATTTTAATAATTGTTTTTATCTTCTTTCAGCCGTTTCAGTTTTTGTTGCCGTGGACGGGAGCGGCTATTCTGCCGCCGCGCGAGATCAGCTTTGCGGGGCTTAGGGGATTTACCGCCATTATGGGCGCGGAGCCCAACAAACCGCCGAACTCGGCACGTTCCCCTACTCCTTTTCCGTACACGGGGATCAGCCTGACCGCGGTGGTTTTATTGTTGACCACACCGATAGCGGCTTCGTCCGCCAGGATCGCCGAAAGAACTTCCTCCGGAGTGTCGCCCGGAACGGCTATCATGTCCAAGCCGACGCTGCAAACGGCGGTCATTGCCTCTAATTTTTCGATATGCAACGCGCCCGATTGAGCCGCCGCTATCATACCCTCGTCCTCGGATACGGGTATGAACGCGCCCGACAGCCCTCCGACGTGTTGCGAAGCCATTATGCCGCCCTTCTTTACTGCGTCGTTCAGCAACATCAACGCCGCAGTCGTCCCGTGCGCGCCGACTTGCTCTAATCCTATCTCTTCCAATATCCTTGCCACCGAATCGCCTACCGCAGGCGTGGGAGCAAGGGACAGATCGACTATGCCGAAATTAGCGTCCAACATTTCGGCGGCTTTGCGCGCCACCAACTGCCCTACGCGAGTGATTTTGAACGCCGTCCTTTTGATGACTTCGCCGACTTCGGACAGATCGCCGTTCGGAATCGATTCCAACGCCGTCTTTACGACGCCGGGTCCCGATACTCCGACGTTGATGACCCGATCGGCTTCGCCCGTTCCGTGGAAAGCTCCCGCCATAAACGGGTTGTCCTCGACGGCGTTTGCAAAAGCCACGAACTTAGCCGCGCCGATACCGTCCTTGTCGCGGGTCAGATACGCCGCGCGTTTCATTATGCGTCCGGCTTCGGCTACCGCCGCCATGTTTATACCCGCCCTGGTGGACGCAACGTTTACGGAAGAACACACCTTTTTGGTCTCTGCCAACACTTCGGGGATACCCTTTAAAAACTCCCTTTCGGGATCCGTTGTCCCCTTTTGCACCAATGCGGAATATCCGCCGATAAAGTCGATCCCGATGGCTTCCGCAGCACTGTCCATTGCCAATGCGATTTTTTCAAATCCCATGGAAGAGGCTCCCACAATGGCTATCGGGGTTACCGAAACGCGCTTGTTTACGATAGGTATCCCGTACATGTCGGCGATTTCGTCAGATACCGAAACCAACTTCCCGGCGCTATGACAAATTTTGTCGTAAACCTTTTCCGCGGTCCTGTTCGCGGATTCCGATATGCAATCCAACAAGCTGATACCCATGGTCACCGTCCTGATATCCAGGTGGTGATCCTTTATCATCTTTACCGTTTCTAAAATCTCTATGCCGTTGATCATACCTTATCCGTTACACCCTGTGCATGGCGTTGAAAATGTCGGCGTGCCGAACGGAAATTTCGACTCCCAGCTTTTCCCCTAACGCCGTCAAAGCCTGTTTCAATTCTCCGAAAGAGGTGTTTTCCGAAACGTCGCAAGCCATGATCATCGTGAAAGTTCCTTGCAATATCGTTTGACTGATGTCCTCGATGTTTACTCCCATATCCGCCAAAAGAGTGCTGACCGCGGCGATAATGCCGACTTTGTCGCGCCCGATTACGGTAATAAATGCTTTCATTTCAACAACTCCTTTGCCGCCGCCGCCACTTTTTCGGCTTTTTCCGTGGCGGTTGCCTCGCCCTTAGCAAACACCGATACGTATAATTTCAATTTGGGTTCGGTACCGCTGGGGCGGAATACGACGAATTGTTTGTCGGGCAGTTCGTAATACATTACGTCGGATTTGGGAAGTCCCGTTTCTCCTATGCCTGCCGCGCTCTTTACGGTGCCGTTCAGGTAATCTTTTACGGCAATAACGGGTATGCCCGCCAGCTCGGCGACGTTTTCCGTTCTGAGTTTCGCCATGACCGCGGACATTTCCTTCATGGCTTCGGCGCCCGAATACTGCACGGAAGAATTGCTTTCGACATAGTACCCGTATTCCGAATATATCGCTTTTAAACGTTTATATACGCTTAGTCCGCGCGATTCCAGGTACAGCATCATCTCCGCAAACATTACAGCCGCGGCGACCGCGTCCTTGTCGCGGGCGTAAGTCCCTGCCAACGAGCCGTAGGATTCCTCGAATCCGAATATATATGTGTATTCGCCCGAAGCCTCCCATTCCTTTATCTTCTCCCCGATAAACTTAAAGCCCGTCAGCACGTTAAATACGGTGACTCCGTTTGCCTCCGCCAGCCTGTCCGCCAAAGTCGAAGTGACTATAGTCTTTACCACGGCGGCGTTTGCGGGCAGGATACCCAGCTCCTTTCGGCGCATGATTATGTAATCCATCAACAGGATACCGATCTGGTTGCCGCTGAGCGATACGAACTCGCCGTTATCCAACCTCAAAGCCACTCCCAGCCTGTCCGAATCGGGATCGGTACCCAAAACGACGTCGGCGCCGATCTGTTTTCCTAACTCTATTCCCATGCGCAGAGTTTCTTTGTTTTCGGGATTGGGCACTTTTACCGTCGAAAAATCGGGGTCGGGCGCTATCTGTTCGGCTACGACGTTAGCCTGTATTCCCAGCCTGGTAAACATAGTCGTAACGGGCATATATCCCGAACCGTGTACCGGAGTGTATACCAATTTAATATCCTTGCCGCGTTCGGCGACGATGTCTTTCGACAGCAGTATCTTATCCAGCTCACGGAAGTATTGTTCGTCCACCGCCGAGCCTATCACCTCTATCGTGCCGTATTTGTCACCCTCTTTGAAATCCGCGGGGACCTCCGTGCAAGGTATTCCGAAATAATCGTTCTGTTTTATGTACGAAACGACGGCTGCGGTGTCCTCCGGCGACATTTGCGCGCCGTCCGCGCCGTAAACCTTGTATCCGTTGTATTCCTTCGGGTTGTGGCTGGCGGTGATCATGATGCCGGCGTTTGCGCCGATATACCTGACGGCAAAGGAACAGATCGGTACCGGACGCACGTCCTCGAACAGGTATACGTTGATACCTTTTGCGCCTAAAACTCCCGCAGCAGCAGCCGCGAATTCGCGCGAACAACGCCTGGTATCGTAAGCGATTACGACCTTGGGATCCTTTGCCGACGCTTCCAGGTAATCCGCCAAACCTTTTGTGGCTCTCTTTACGGTATAAGCGTTCATTCCGGCGGTACCCAAGCGCAAAATCCCGCGCATTCCCGCCGTTCCGAACTCCAATTCCGTTCCGAACCGTTCCTTGATCTGATCGGGCTTATCGATAATCGAGGTCAGCTCCGCTCTTTCCGCGTCGGTAACGCCTTCAATCCATTTTTCCAAAACAAACATACGCCCTCCTAAGGCTACAAGTATAAAATCAGCGCCGCAATGCCGCCGGCGATAACGGCGCCTGAAAAGCTAGAAATAATATTTACGGCGTTGTTATCCAGCCGTTTATATCCTCTGATAAGTTGCGTTTCTGCGTGGCAATACGCCTTTTCCGTCAGCGTTCCGCATTCCGGGCAACGGTACAGCGCCTGGACGGAAGCTCCCAGCGCGGAATCCAGCATAACGCCCAGGAACCCTCCCGCGACGACCGCGCCGAACGTCGCCCAGCCGTATCCCGAAAAAGGTATCGGCAACAGCGCCGTCACGGCGACGGCGACCAACGCGGCAACCGTCCCTACGACGGAAACCCCGCCGGAAAGTCCCCTTTCGCATTCTTTAAAAGTCAAAATATTGACGGTTTTGCCGCCGAAAGCCATGCCGAAGTCCCCTGCTTCGGAATCGGCGAACCCTTCCGCCACGGCTGCCGCCGCGGCGACATAGAAAACTTCCAAGCGCGTAAAGAACGCTATTCCCATCATTATCAGGGCGGGCGCGCCGTTGCAGATCACCTGTCTGACGCCTCTTTTGCCCGTGTGCGCGTGGAATTTTTCCTCCGCCTGCCGCCTCTTCTTCCCGACAAAACCGAATACGGCGTTTAATATAAAGGGCGCGATATAAATCAATATCCCGGCATACCCCCAGAAAACCGCCGCAAGCACTACCGTCGCCGCGGCAACGATGGCCCCGGGATAGGTCAACAGCCTGAAAACCACCGCAGTTACCGCCAGCACCGCCGCCACAGCCACAGCCGTATATATTGGTATAAAGTCAGTTATGGTCGGCAATACCTTACCCTCGCAGTTACCGGATCGTTCTACGGGATCGCGGCGCGGTTTCGGTCGTCGTCATTTCCCGGAATAAACAAAATGCCCCCTTTGCGGAGGGCAAATTGCACTTTTTCTTACTTCTTTTCTACAGCTTTCGCGGTCTTCTTTGCGGCAGCCTTAGGCGCGGCTTTCGGAGCGGCTTCCGCCTTCGGAGCAGCTTCAGCCTTCGGAGCGGCTTCGGCTTTCGGCGCAGCCTTCTTTGCGGCAGCTTTCGGAGCGGCTTTCTTTGCCGGTTTCGCGGCTTTGCGCGCTTCGGCTTTCGGAGCGGCTTTTTCGGCGGCAGCCTTTT
>DVNF01000033.1 GCA_018714575.1 Candidatus Stercoripulliclostridium merdigallinarum | reverse complement strand
GGCTTCCTGCAAAACCTTTTCCGCCTCTGCCGAAGCGTCGAAAATTATTTTTTCGGCTATTTTATTCATTTTCTTACGCCCAATCAGGAATAAACAACGCCAATATCGAAATCAGCAAAGCCAACAACGCGTATGTTTCCACCATCGCGGTCATCAGCACGCCCTTAGTGGATTCTTCGGGGCGTTTTGCCACCAAAGCGATACCCGCGACTGCGACTTTGCCTTGGTGAATGGCGCTGAACAGACCGCCTATAGCCATAGGCAAACAGGCAAAGAATATGCCCAATCCGCCTGAAACGCTGATAAAAGCGCCGGAATCCATGATAAATCCGTTAAATGCGTTTAATTTTATCAACGTCAGGAAGCCTACGATAAATCCGTAAATGCCCTGGGTAGCCGGCAACAGCTGCAATATCAGACATTTCATGAACTTGTCGGGTTCTTCGCTGACGACGCCGGCTGCCGCCTGCCCCGCCATTCCGACGCCGATCGACGACCCCGTACCGCTTAGGCCTACCGCCAAAGCCGCGCCAAGCAGCGCCAATCCTGTACCTAATAATTCCATTTTTACCTCCCCTCCGCGTTGGCGGAGTATTGTTTTGAATTATGTAAACCGCCCGTGGGCTAGTTGTTTAAGTAAGTGTATTTCAATCGGCTGCCCAAAGGTTTGAACGCGTGCCCCTGACCTTCGTAGAACCTGCCGAAGAATTCGACGTATTGCAAACGGGAATCGTGTACGTATGCGCCCAAAAGGTTGATGCTCATATTGAACGCGTGCCCTACTATCAGTACCGGCACCGCAACGATCCAACCGTACCAGCCGCCGCCGAAGAATGTGTTTACTATCAGGTCCGCCAACATATTCACGACGTATCCGATAACGCCCGTAGTCAAGCCCAAGCCGAAAAGCCTGCTGTAGCTTAATAAGTCGCTGACAACGTTGATCGAGCCGTAAACGGAACCGAAAGCTCCGCCCAAAGCCTTTATGACGTTTTTCTTTCCTACCATGCCGCCAATGACCATCATGGCAAAGCCCACCAAAGCGACATACATCGCTATATCCGCCATTACGGAAACCCATTCAGGAGTTTCGGGAACCTTTACCGCGCCAAGGAATATAGTCAAAGTCGGGAACAGCAATCCCAGCCCGATAAAGATCAATACCCAACCGAATTGTGAAAGTATGCCGTGCAAGGCGTTCCCCGATTTGATTTCGTCGACGCCTTTTATGGCAAAGCCGACCGCCATTTGAACGGCGCCCGCGGCTATGGCAAGCAGGAACATCTTCAACGGTTCGTCCATCGGGTTGAACCATTTCAATTTGTTCAGGAAACTGTCTTCCGGCAAAGTGATCGAGAACCAACCGCCGAACAGCGCGCCCCATACCACCGTAGCTATGCCGCAAAAGCCGAACATAGCTATCATTCTACCCGAAGTCTTGACGGGTTTTTTGATTTTCAGGAACAGGAAGCACCCTATCGCCAACAATAACCCGTATCCGGCGTCGGAAATCATGATACCGAAGAACAGGAAATAGAAAATAGCAACGAATACGCTGGGGTCGCGTTCGCGGTAGCCGGGTACGCCGAACATGGCGACGATTTCTTCGAACGCCGAAGTGAACTTATCGTTTTTTAACTTTGTCGGGGGGATCTCGTCATCTTTAGGCGCGCGGAACGTGCAGAACAGATATTCGGAGCATTCCGACAATGCTTTTTCCAGCATTTCGCGGTTCGCGACCGGCACCCAACCTTCCAATATAAAAGCGCTGACGCTGCCCGCGCACAACTCCTCCGCGTCGGCGCGCTCGCCTGCCATGGAATAGTAGTCGTACAGCAGTTTCATGCTTTCCAAATCGCAAGCGTACTCCATGCCTTCAGCCACCAAAGCCGTTCTTTCGGCGGCGGCTTTTTCGGCAGTTTCGTCCAATTCGCGTATCCTTTCGGCGGGAGCTACGGATAAATTCATCGGCGCGGGCGAAAACTCGTATTCGTTAAGTTTGTCCGTGACCTCGGCGATGTCTTCTTTCAGCGCGACCGCGACCACCGCGGTGTCGCCTTCCGTCGGGAAAGTAAAAATGTATCCCGGCGCCTCTTCCGCGGACAGCGCCTCGGCTTTTTCCTTTGGCACCACGCCGATAACGGCGGCGGCTCTTGCCGAAGCTTTCCACGCGTCCAAGGGCATGTCTATGTTTTTATACGGCGACAAGCGCGCTTTTTCGGCGGCGCAGCGTTGAATTTCGGTTTTCAGATCAACGTATTTATTTAAAATCGCACGCATTTTTTCAATATCCGAAAAAATGCCGTCCTCGTTTTGTACAGCCTCCTCGTAACTTTCGATTTCGTACAGCTTGTTTTCCTTTTTGAAATTAAGCTTTTTGAATTCGACTCCTTTTTCGGGAGTATACTGTTTCTGCATCTCTTTTAAAAAATAGATGCCGAATTCAAGCTTAGCCGTCTTTTCTTCGAAGGTTTCCGTGGAAATTTTGGGGCGGCTTAATCCTTCCGGCAGCTCTGCTTCGGTAATTTCGCAAGCCCCGGAACGGGTCAGCACCCGCATTATTTTATTCTTTTCGCTGTCGTGCGCCAACAAGCGCATTCTCAGCATACTAACGACAGCCATATTTCGCCTTGTACTTTTCCGTCAACGTTCTGACGGCTTCCGCAGTATCGGGAGCGACCGATTCCGACGATCCTTCGATCAACTTTTCGGTCAGTCGCGCCGCTTCGCCGTCTGCTGCGGCACGCGCCGCGATGTTCGCGGCCTTGATGTCTTCCTTTGCCTTTGCGATATATTGTTTGGCGTCGGATTCGGCTTTCATTACTATTTCGCGCGCGTTCGATTTCGCCTCCGAGGCTATCTCCGCGGCGCGCCGTTCAGCCGATAACACTTCGTTCAACAGTTCGTTGATTTCCATCTATTTCTCCAATGCGGCGATCTTTTCGACGCGCCTCAAATGCCTGCCCCCTGCGAAAGGAGTAGTCAAAAATATCTTCGTGAATTTGTAGGCGTCCTCCGGAGATGTGATCCTGCCGCCCATGGCAAGTACGTTCGCGTCGTTGTGCTGCCTGCACATTTCCGCCTGGAAAGCGTCGGTGACGTGAGCGCAACGAATACCTTTTATTTTGTTTGCGGCAATGGAAATGCCGATACCCGTTCCGCATAAAACCACGCCCAGATCCGCCGCGCCCGAAGCCACAGCTCTGCCTACCTTTTCGGCATAGTCGGGATAGTCCACCGATTCGTCCGTGTACGTTCCGAAGTCCTCGTACTCCATACCCTGTTCGGTGACGGCTTTTATTACCGCTTCCTTTAAATTGATACCGCCGTGATCACAGCCGATTGCTACTTTCATATCCTCTCCGTTAACCGTTCGCCTACTCGCCCTTCGCGCTTCGGCGTTTCTGCCGCGCACATAACGTTCGGTAGCTTCCGGTAGTTTTTGCTTATATAAAATATTATATATTAAATAGACGATTTTGACAATAGCAATTAATAAAAAAAGACGGTAACCGTTTAGTAACCGTCCTCTTTGACGACTCAAGTCCCTTTCCGTGGGTATTATT
>DVNF01000032.1 GCA_018714575.1 Candidatus Stercoripulliclostridium merdigallinarum | reverse complement strand
TTATTGCCCAATGCGCGGTATCGGTAGCGTTTTAGACCGGTGCCAAATCGAATGGTAAATTTGTTAATAAGATAACATTGTGCAGTTGGTGTTTGTTTAGCCGATCCCGGTTGTAGTATCTTTCTTTGCCGAAACCGTCAAAAGAATAAATAAACGCGTTATCATTCGGGTAAGGGTTATATGTGTTTTTATTTTAAAGGTGACAAAGAAAAATGCTTGACAGGGGCGGTATGCTTTGATAAAATATCCGTACAGGTAAATTGCTTGACAGGTTGAACGATGTTAAAACATATTAAAATGGGGTTGTTGAATGACTATTACGGCGGTTTGTTGACTGATTATCAACAAAAGGTCGTGCGCGGTTATTACGATAACGATATGTCTTTAAACGAAATCGCCCTGGAATTGTCCGTTTCCAGACAGGCTGTGTTCGATACGCTGAAAAGAGCCGAAGAAAAATTGATAAACTTCGAAGCTAAACTCGGCTTGGTCAGAAAAATTTCCTCGCTGTCGTCAGCTATCGAACAAGAAATGGCTGCCGCAGACGATAATTCCAAAAAATTGCTGGGCAAAATACTTGAACAAATAAAGGAGATATAGTATGGCGCTTTTCGGCTCGTTATCCGAAAAAATAAATCACGCGTTCTCTAAATTGAAAAATAAGGGCGCGTTGACCGAATTGGAAATTAAAAACGCTATGCGCGAAGTGCGTATCGCTTTGTTGGAAGCCGACGTCAACTATACCGTCGTAAAAGAGTTCGTAAACAGAGTTTCCGACAAAGCCAAAGGCGAATTGATCTTGAAAGGCTTGGAAAGCAGTCATCAGGTCGTAAAAATCGTCAACGACGAATTGATCGAGCTGATGGGGTCCAAACACGCTAAATTGGAAACCGCCGACAGACCGCCTACGGTCTATATGATGTGCGGCTTGCAGGGCGCGGGCAAAACGACTATGTGCGGAAAATTGGCTGCGCTGTTAAAACGCGACAATAAAAAAGTGTTGCTGGCGGCTGCCGATATTTATAGACCGGCAGCTATAAAACAGTTGCAGGTGGTTGGCGAACGCGCAGGCGTCGAAGTCTTTGCCCCGGGACAGATAAACCCCGTGGAAATTGCCGAAAAAGCCGTGGCTTACGCCGCTAAAAACTCCTTTGATTACGTCATTATCGATACCGCAGGCAGATTGCATATCGATAAGCCGCTGATGGACGAGTTGCGCGCCATAAAAGCTAAAGTTAATCCGAAAGAAATTCTGTTGGTCGTAGACGCTATGTTGGGTCAGGATTCCGTCAACGTAGCCGCCTCGTTCAATAACGAATTGGATATTTCCGGAGTCATTTTGACAAAGCTGGACGGCGATACTCGCGGCGGCGCCGCTTTGTCGATAAAAGCCATTTGCGGAAAGCCCATTAAATACGTCGGAACAGGCGAAAAATTGACCGATATCGAACCTTTCCACCCCGACAGAATGGCTTCCAGGATTTTGGGAATGGGCGACGTGCTGACCTTGATAGAAAAAGCGCAAAGCGCCATTTCCGAAGAGGAAGCCGCTAAAATGGCTAAAAAGATGAAGGAAAATTCCTTCGACTTGGAAGATTATCTGCAACAGCTGAACAGCATGAAAAAAATGGGCAGCATGCGCGATATGTTGGATATGATCCCCGGAATGGGTCAGCGTTTAAAAGGCGCTAACCTGGACGTCGACGAAAAACAGCTGGAAAAGACCAAAGCCATTATCCTGTCGATGACTCCGAAAGAAAGACGTAATCCGCAGATCCTGAATGCGTCCAGGCGCAGAAGGATCGCACGCGGTTCGGGTACCGAGGTGCAGGACGTAAACAAACTGTTGAATCAATTCGAACAAACTAAACAAATGGTAAAAAAACTTGCCAGCGGAAAAATGCCTTTTCCGATGAAAGGCTTTAAATAATGTGGTCGGAAATAGTATAAATTCAGTAGCTGTGGCAACAAAACAATATATAAAAAATTAATATCCATATTAAACGGAGGACAAATAAACATGGCAGTAAAAATCAGACTTCACAGAATGGGCGCAAAGAAAAATCCTTTCTATCGTATCGTTGCTATCGATTCCAGAAAATCGCGTGACGGCGAATATATCGAACAGATCGGATACTACAACCCCAAAGTTCACCCCGCCGAGATCAAGATCGACAAAGATCTGGCTGAAAAGTGGTTAAAGGTTGGCGCTCAACCCACCGACACCGTGAAGTCGTTGTTTATCAACGCAGGCATTATTGCCGCTAACTTTGCAAAAGCCGAAAAGGCAGACGCACCCGAAGAGGTCAACGCCGTAGAAGCCGCTGTCGAAGCGCAAGTTAAGGCAGAGGACTAATTGTCATGCGCGATTTTGTGGACTTTCTTGTCGGGCAGATCGTTGACCGTGATTCATACGAGATAGTTTTATTGGACGACGGCGACAGGGTAGACATTAAAGTATTGGTCGACAAGGATTCGGTAGCCAGGCTGATAGGAAAGGGCGGCAGGCTTGCAAAAGCCATTCGCACCGTGGTAAAGGCGGCTTCGCAGGGCATGGACCGTCATTACGACGTCTTTATCGAAGAACGGTAAACGGTAATGCTGCCTTTGGGCGAATTCTGTCGCGCACACGGCATACGCGGCGAAATAAAACTTTCGACGAATTTACCTCCGAAATTTTTTTCGGAGGTTTCCGTCGTGTTTTACGGCGGCAAAGAATACGTTGTGGAGTCTTTGCGGGCGGTAAACGGCGGCGCGTTGATAAAGCTGCAGGGAATAGATACGCCCGAAGCGGCAAACGCTCTGCGCGGCGCGGCGTATTTACCTGACAGCTCAAAGCCGGAATTGGATCGGGACGAGTTCTTTTGGGACGACGTAATAGGTCTGAAATGCGTATTGACGGACGGCAAAGAGATCGGCAAAGTTTTCGAAGTATCGTTGACGGCGCCGACTCCCGTAATTTCCGTCAGGCGCAGTTCGGGTGTTTCGGGCGGTACCGGCGGTTCGCGTAAGGCGACGTCGCAGGACATACTGTTTCCGGCGATAAAGGGTCTGATAAAAGACGTTGCCTTAGGCGACGGGATCCTTTTATTGGACGCGGAAACATTCAGCAGGGTAGCCGTTTATGAAGATTAGCGTTTTGACTATATTCCCGGAGATGTATTCCCCGTTAAAAGAAAGCCTGGTCGGAAAAGCGCTGGAAAAGGGGCTGGTACGGGTCGACATCGTAAACATACGGGATTATTCCGCGAACAAACACAAAAAGACGGACGATTATCCTTTCGGCGGAGGCGCCGGTATGGTGATGACTCCGCAGCCGATACACGACGCTATAAACGCAGTCGATCCCGAAAGAAAGGCTTTGCGTATTTATATGAGCCCGAAGGGTAAAACGTTGGATCAGGAAACGGTAGTCAGGTTGGCGTCTGCGGACGAATTGTTGTTGCTGAACGGAGCCTACGAAGGAGTAGACCAAAGGGTGATCGATCTGGACATAGACGAGGAGTTGTCCATAGGCGATTACGTATTGACTTCGGGGGATCTGGCTTCGATGGTGGTGATAGACGCGCTGATGCGATATATACCCGGGGTATTGGGCTCGGAGGAATCGACGTCGGAGGAAAGCTTTTCGGAGCCGTTATTGGAATATCCTCAATACACCAGGCCGCAAAATTTTATGGGTTTGGAAGTACCCGAGGTCCTGATTTCCGGGCATCACGCTCAGATAGCCGCATGGCGGTTAAAGGAAAGCATAAAACTGACCGAACAACGCCGTCCGGATTTGATTGAAAAATACAATCGAATTAACGAAACTAAGGAAATAAACAAAAATAACAAAAATAAAGAAAAATAATAAAGAACGAATAAGATATGCGTATACATTGGTTCCCCGGCCACATGGCTAAGGCGGTAAAAATGATGAAAGAGGAGATCAAAAACGTCGATTCCGTCGTCTATGTATTAGACGCCAGAGTTCCGCGTTCTTCCTTAAGCGACGCATTCGAGCCCGTGATAGGCAATAAATCGCGGTTATATGTTCTAAACAAAGCCGATTTGGTTTCGGCTGTAGAGCTGTCAAAGTGGGTGGAGTATTTCAGATCGAAAGGCGCCGCCTGTATTTATACCAATTCCGCGTCTAAAAAAGACGCGCCGAAGATCATTAAAAGTTTAAACGAACTGAACGCCGCGGTCATCGCCAGGTACCGCGAAAAAGGGGTCAATAAGATAGTCCGCGCAATGGTTATCGGGATCCCGAATTCGGGAAAGTCCACGCTGATAAATTCGTTGGCTCCGTCCAAACGCGCCGTGACGGGAAACCGTCCCGGAGTGACCAGAGGAAAGCAATGGATCTCGATAGGGCGTTCGATAGAGCTGTTGGATTCGCCGGGAGTGCTGTATCCCGATTTTTCCGACGAAGGCAAGGCGGTCAGGCTGGCGATGGTAGGCTCGATCCGCGACGAAGTAGTAGACCAAACGGAACTTGCCGCCGAGGCTTATAAGATCATTTCGCGGCTGGACCCCGAAGCTTTGGCAGCGCGTTACGGGAAACTGCCCGAAAGCTTGTCCCCGTCGGAGGCGTTGGAAGAAATAGCTAAAATCAGGGGCTTGTTGCAACGCGGAGGCGTACCGGATATTCCCAGAGTATCGCAGGCGTTTATAAACGATTACAGAAAAGGCTACCTGACAAAATTGCCGTTGGACGAATTGTAAGCCCGTAAGCAGAAGGGCGGCTGACGGTTTGCCGTTTTCCGACGGTTTTTATTTGCAAATAATTGAAGAAATTGAAGATGACTAAGCTTTCCGAAACAGACATGTTTTTTTACGAACGCTCGTTGATGAAAAAGGGCGTCGAACTGATCGCGGGCATGGACGAAGCCGGCAGGGGGCCGTTGGCAGGTCCCGTAGCGGTCGCTTGTTGCATACCCGATCTGGTAGATCCGGTGGCGGGAGTGTTCGATTCAAAGCAGGTTTCCCCCGGGAAAAGGGAAAAGATATATGAAGAGCTAAAAGCGCGTAGTATAGCGTACAAGGTCGTTTTCGTTTCGCCCGAAAAGATAGACGAAATAAACATTTTGGAAGCTACGAAACTTGGCATGAGGGAAGCGGTCGGATCCTTGTTTCCGATACCGCAACATGTGTTGGTAGACGCGGTAAAGCAAGATCTGCCGATACCTTATACGGCGTTGATCCACGGCGACGCATTGTCGCATTGCATTGCCGCCGCAAGCATTCTTGCCAAAGTCGAAAGGGACAGACTGATGACCGAGTATGCAGAGATCTATCCCGAATACGGATTTGAAAAGCACAAAGGATACGGGTCGAAAGCTCATATAGAAGCCATCAAAAAATACGGACCGTGTCCGATACACAGACGCAGCTTTTTAAAAAACATTTTAGGTGAAAAGGAAACCGAAAACTGATTTTCGGAAACCTGAAACCGATCTGACGGTAACATAGGGGATTCAAATGAACATTGACGGCGAAGGCGTAAAAGGCGAACAACGGGCTGTGGAATATCTGCTGGCAGAGGGGTATAACGTTTTAGACAGAAACGTCGAATATGCTCGCCGCGGCGAAATAGATATAGTCTGTGAAAGACGCGGAGTTCTGGTGTTCGTCGAAGTCAAATCGCGTTCTTCGAACGATTACGGAGAGGCTGTCGAAGCGGTAGACCGGGCGAAGCGCAGGAAATTATTGCGCGCCGCCGAAGCCTATTTATCGGAACGCGACATAAAGGATAAAGATATCAGGTTTGACGTGATCACGGTCAAAAACGACGTTGTAGAGCATATTCCGAACGCTTTTTACGGATATTGGAATTAAAACGTCAAACGATTGAAAGCAAATAAAATCGAATAAAAACGGCTCCGAATTGAAAAAAATTTTTTGCGTGAACGCGTTGTCCGCGGATCGATCGGGCGCCGTTCACGGAATTTTCAGCGATCGCTATTAAAATTTAATATTAATATATGGCAAAAACGCTTGCGCCGCGTTTTGGTTTTTGGTATCATATACTAGACTTTGCGGCGGACCTATGTCGGGCGAAAATCCCAAACCGATACGTACGTCGTTTACAGGAGGTAAGTCATATGAACATCATCGACATTATCGAACAAGAAGGTCTTAGGACCGATCTGCCCGATTTCAACATCGGCGACAACGTCAAAGTTTACGTCAAAGTTGTTGAAGGCACCCGTGAAAGGCTGCAAGCTTTCGAGGGTACGGTTATCGCCAAGAAGAACGGCGGCATCCGCGAAACGTTTACCGTCAGACGTCTTTCTTTCGGCGTCGGCGTAGAACGTACTTTCCCGCTGCACTCCCCGAAAATCGACCACATCGAGATCACCAGAAAGGGTAAAGTCAGGCGCGCTAAGCTGTATTACCTCAGAGGACGTACCGGCAAGGCTGCGAAGGTTAAACAGGCAGGAAAATAATCAGTTCGATGTGCGCCGCTGAATGCGGCGCACGTATGACATCAACTCAATAAGGAGCCGAGATGAAAAAAAGCATCTTTATTTTGGCGGTTGCGCTCGCTATAGTTTTTATATTGACGGGCTGTACGGGAAGATTTGTTAACGAACCCGGTGTACAAATTTTGACGTTTTCGAATACGACGGGCGATTTTTACTATGCCGGCAGTCAAGCCCTGCAAACGGAGTGGGACTTAGCTGCGGGTAACAATATCGGCGTCAGCAGCGTATTCAGCACCGGTTCCGACGGTTTGACGATAGATACCGAATCGGCAGGATATGCTTCGGCGACTCAAGCCGTTTGGCTGAAAGCTAATTCCGAATACAAAGTTTCATACTCTTACGACATAGAATCGGTCGGCGCTTTCGGCGAGGATACGGACGATTTTAACGGCATGTATATCGGATTTGTCGAGGATCCTCAATTCAATATAGGTTCCACAGACAATCACGTGCACGTTACCAGAGGCGACGGGAACATCGAATTTTATTTCGAAACTCCCGGTACCAGCGGTCAATATCATATAGGAATTTTCGTGGGCACCGAAAACTTGCCGGTGAACATGGAAGTCACCGTTAACGACCTCACCTTGGAATATGTAGGCAGGGCAGGCACCGTTTCCGCCGAGGACAAAGAAGATTACGGATTCTATTCCTTGCATAACGCCGTATACGGCATGGCGGGCGAAAATAACATAGTATATGTCGTTTTGGGTGCGGTAGCCGTTTTGGTGTTGGCTTATATCGCTTATGTACTGCGTTCGCGTTCCATGGCGTTCGAGGGCGTTTCCACTCAAAACAAATTCTTTGAAAAATTGCGTTCCACAAAGTGGATGGGATTGCTGATAGCGGTAGGCTCCGCGGGCATCGTCAGACTGTTGATAACGCTGATCGAATCCGCGATAATGGGTTCAAACAATATTTTGTCCACTCACTTCGGCTATGACTTGACGCGTAACGCCTACATGGGTACGCAGGTAGCGACTTACGGAACGACTTACCTGTATTCGCATTATTACACCGCGTACCAAACGATGTTGCCGTTGCAAATGTATTTGAATACTTTTGCGGGATTGATAGGCAGGGCGTTAGGCGCAATGGGGCTTGCGGAAGCCGCCATTCAGCTTGCGGTGGTCACGGTAATCAAACTGATCGCCGTAGTGGCTGACCTTGCCACGGTGGCGTTGATCTATCGCATTTTGGAAAAGCGTTTCGACAGAGTCGCCGCAACGATCATGTCGGCTTTCTACGGCTTGATCCCGACCGTCTTTGCGCTGTCCGCGGCATGGGGCAGTTATGAATCGGTGACGGCAATGTTCGTCGTCCTGGCGTTCTACTTCTTACTGAACAAAAACAGCTACGTCGGCATGGCGATTTCCTATTTTGCCGCAGCGATGACGACTG
>DVNF01000031.1 GCA_018714575.1 Candidatus Stercoripulliclostridium merdigallinarum | reverse complement strand
CGAACTGTCCCCAATCCAACGCGTTCGCGATAAAGAATCTGCCTACGCCCGCCATCGATATAACGGCGCCCACTACGTCCGTCAACAGTATCGGAGTAATAATGCCCACGATGCGGTTTTTGGTCACTGCGCCGACAAAGAAGGCTATCACGGTATAGCTTAGTAACATGACCAGATCGGTGGCGAAGTATATTCCCAAAGCGCACGACGACGGCGCCAACGTCGGCGAGGAGTTATTGAACATAAACACCGCGTCTATGCTTTCCGCCGGGAAAGCGGCGTAGCCTATCGCCGTAAACAGCGCGAAAGTCACAAGATACCCTATCACCGCGTGCGTCACGGACGCAAGCAATTTTGCCGTTACCAACGAATTTCTGGCGACGGGTCTGGTCAACACAAACTTTATCGTGCCCGATTTAAACTCGTCCGCAAAGGTACTGCCTGCGACTATCGACGCGTAGATCAGCGGCAATAGAAACAACATCCCTCGGACTATGTTGATAAACGTTTCGGCGGTTATCGAGTTTCCTAACGTAACGGTGCCGTCCGTCAGGACTCCTATGGGTCTGTCGTACAATTCGTTGTCGCGGATAAATTCGTAAAACACTATCTGACCGCGGATGGCGTAGATCCTGTCCTGCTGCATGTAATAATCGTAGCCGATCTCGGCTTTTTCGGCTTCCGCCTCCGCCAACGCCTCGCGCAAGCTGCTTAGCATAAATTCGACGGTTTCCGGGGAATACACCGTACCCTGCGACGATTCTCCGTTAGTCGTCTGTTCCTGTCCGGGCAACACGACGTCGATATCGACGTTAAAGTCCCCGTCGAAGCCGTCTTCGTACGCCGTGCCGTAAGTCATCGTGTTTATCAGGTCGTTGAACGCCGAAAACAGCACCGCCATCAATATCGCCAGCACCACGGCGATCACCGTCAACGTGATTATCGCGCCGGGGGAAGTCTGCTTTTTCAATTCTCCGACATACAATCTACCGAACATCGTCCGACCTCCTTTCGGCATCAGCCGCCGATAACGGTTCCGCCTTGCCGTCGCCGTGCACGGAGCTCATGAACACGTCCTCCAGGCTGACTTCTTCCTCGCTGACTCCGTAAACGTTTACGCCGCCCATCACCAATTCCCTGGTGACGTCGGATAACGCCGCCGAAGTGCGGAAGCGTATCGCCTTTGCCGACACACGAACGTCCGTAACGTCGAATTTGCCGATCAGAATTTCTTTCGCCGCGGCGGGATCGTCGGTTTTGACGTCGATCGCCCTGCCGCCGGAGTTTGTTCCCAATTCGTCTATCGACAACGCGGCGGCTATCTTTCCCGAGGAAATTATCAACACTCTGTCACACATCAGCTGCATTTCGTGCAGTTGGTGCGAGGACACCAATACGCCGCAACCGGAATCGGCTGTGCGACGTATCAAATCCCGTATCTCCTTTATCCCGTCGGGATCCAACCCGTTTGCCGGTTCGTCCAAAATCAACAGTTTGGGCTCCGTAATCAGCGTTTGCGCGATACCCAAACGCTGTTTCATGCCCAACGAAAAACTTTTCACGGCGGAATCCTTTCTGCCCGTCAAGCCAACCGCCGCCAAAGCTTTTGCGACTCGGTAATCGATTATCTTTCCCAATTTTTCGCCGTCGGGACAGCCTTTTCTGAGGTCGCTTTCGTCCGACAGCGACGCCAGATATTTCAAGTTCCACTCGGCGCTTTTTTTCAGGTAAAAGTCGGGATTTTCGACTATCGCTCCCAACGATCTAAGCGCGCCGACGTGGTCGGTTTTTAAATCGACGCCGTCGATTTTTATTATTCCCGTGTAATCGGCAAGTCCCGTTATCGCCTTTATCGCGGTAGTCTTTCCCGCACCGTTCGGCCCCAAAAAGCCTACGACTTCGCCGGGAAACACTTCGAACGAGATCCCGTCCACGGCCTTTATCGTGCCGCGACGGTTTTTATAATGTTTTGTCAGTCCCGTGACTTCCAATACCGGCTTGTTCTTCACTGGTCGGCACTCCTTATTCGTTTTTTTCTTAGACGTTGAACCTGAACAGCACCACGTCGCCTTCGCGGAACACGTAGTCCTTGCCTTCGCTGCGGACCTTGCCCTTTTCCTTTGCCGCGTTAAAGGAGCCGCATTCTATCAACGTGTCGTAATCGACGACTTCGGCGCGGATAAAGCCGCGTTCGAAATCGGTATGGATCTTTCCTGCCGCTTGCGGCGCCTTAGTCCCCTTCGGGATCGTCCAGGCGCGCGTTTCCTTTTCGCCCGCCGTCAGGAAGCTCATCAGTCCCAACGTGTCGTAAGAAATTTTGATCAGCTTGTCCAAGCCCGACGTGTCCAAGCCCAGCTCCGCCATGAACATTTCCTTGTCCTCCGGCGAGAGTTCCTGCAATTCGGCTTCGATCTTTGCGGACAAGGTTATGACTTGACTGCCTTCCTTTGCGGCGTATTCCTTTACCGCGTCGACGTAAGCGTTGCCGCCCGTTTCGTTTTCGGAAACGTTGGCTACATAGATGACTTTTTTGCCGCTGAGCAGATACAGCGGAGCAATATAGCTTTGCTCCTCCGCCGTCAGTTTTACAGCCCTCAGGCTGATACCGTCGCTTAAAGCGGAGTACGCTTTTTCCAAAGCCTCCAGCTCCGGAATATATTTTTTATCGCCCGATTTCATCGCCGTTTTTACGCGGTCTATCCGCTTTTGCAGCGTTTCCAGATCGGCAAGTATCAATTCGGTATTGATGGTTTCTATGTCGCGGACGGGATCTACCGTTCCGTCGACGTGAGTGACGTCCGGATCGTCAAAGCACCTGACAACGTGGACTATGGCGTCGACTTCGCGAATGTGGGACAGGAACTTGTTGCCCAGACCTTCGCCGTGGCTGGCGCCCTTTACCAAACCGGCTATGTCGACGAATTCGACGGTCGCGTAAACTATTTTCTTGCAATTATACAGCGCCGCCAGCTTTACCAGCCTGTCGTCCTTTACGGCGACTACGCCGACGTTGGGTTCTATCGTGCAGAAAGGATAGTTGGCGACTTCGGCGCCTGCCGAGGTCAGTGCGTTAAACAGCGTGCTCTTACCCACGTTGGGAAGTCCTACTATACCTAATTTCATCTATTTATTGTCCTCCTGTTTGTCGGAAAGGCGTTTTTTCAGCTTGTTCTTCGCCGCCGTCAAAGCGTTGTCGACGGATTTTACGTTGATCCCCAGCCTGTCGGCTATTTCCATATAAGAATATCCGTCCACGTACATAGTCAGAACGGCAAGCTGCCTGGGACTCAGCAGCCTTTTCGCCTCTGCGGAAACCGCCCTGTCCGATTCCTCCCTGATGTAGTTGGTCAACGGATCGGGATAGTATCCTTCGGCGATATTCGGGCGTTCCTCTTCGCCGCCATCGTATTCCAACGGCGTTATCACCCTGTTGAAAGCGTTTGCCGCTCCCAGATTCTTTCTCATTACGTCGGTCAGGTGGTTGCGGACGCACACCGTCGCGTAAGTTTTGAACGAAGCGTTCTTTGTCGGATCGTAACTCATCGCGGCACGGTAAAACCTGAACATGGCTTCCTGCGTAAGATCCGCCGCGTCGCCGCCGCCTACCAGGTAGTACTTCCTTGCCAGCCCCACCAACATATGTTTGTATTTGTTCAGCAACGCTTCGAACCAGCCGCTGTTTTCGGCTTTGGAGGACAGTATCCTTACGTCTTCCTCTGCCGAACGATCCCTTTCGCCGTCCTCGTTAGTCATGTTTTTCCCTCTGTCTGACCGCCTCGTACACGACGACGCCTGCCGCTACCGAAGCGTTCAGCGAATTGACCCTGCCGAATTGCGGTATCGCGATTATGCCGTCCGCAAGTTTTTTCGTCAACGCATGCACTCCGTTGCCTTCGCCGCCTATGATTATGGCTATATCCCCCGTTAAATCGGCGGAATACATCGATTTTCCGTCCATATCCGTGGCAAAGACCGTAAAGCCTTCCTCCCGTAAATATCGAACGGTATCGTTTATGTTGGTGACTTTCGCCACTTTTACGTATTGTACCGCGCCCGCCGAAGTCTTTGAAACGGCGTCGGTGACTCCGCAACCGCGATGCTTCGGAACGACTACGGCGTCGACTCCGGCGCAATCGGCTACCCTGATGATAGCTCCCAAATTATGCGGGTCCTCTACGCCGTCCAACAAAAGGATCGTCATCTGTTTCCCCGCTGCCCGCGCGGCAGATACGATTTCCTCCAGATCGTAATATTTATATTCCGAACTGACGGCTATCACCCCTTGGTGAGCGGCGCCGCCGGCGTTTTTATCCAACCAAGCTTTGTCGGTAAAAATAATTTTTACGCCGCGCTCCCTTGCCTTTTTCACGATCCGCGACAAAGCGTCCGACCTCAGATCCTTCTGAACGCATAGCTTTTCTATGTTCGCGCCCGCTTCCAATGCCTCGTTTACGGCGTTCTTTCCTATCTCTAACATCTTTCCTCTTTCCCGGCTGCAACCGCTCTCCGCCGGATTGTTTACGCTTAACCGCGGTCTCTGCGTTTTCGGCTTTTATTCTTTTATATTATATATAATATGTTGCCGCGTTTGTCAAATCGGGTCTTACCTTGCGGTATAGGCTTTCCCGTTTCCGCCTCTTCCCCGTTTTGCCGCTTCGGCGTTTTTATCTATCAATCGTCGGTGATCGGCACTTCGCACGGAACGTGGCGTTTGTATACCGTCCAATGGGTAAATCCGATCTCCTTTGCGACTTTGGCTACGTCGGAATATTTGTGACCGACGTCCTCGGGCAGATGAGCGTCCGACGAAAAAGTCACTCTTCTGCCGCCCAAGGCGTAATAGCGTTCCAATATCCCGCGCTCCGGCAGGTATTCCGTCAACGAATGTTTGATGTGAGTGTTTATTTCCAGGCACTTGTCGCGCGCTATGATCTCGCCCAGGATCGCGTCGATCTTGTCCGAATATTGCGGTTGTACCAGGCTGACGTTCGGGTAATCGCAATACCTGGTGATATATCCGATATGACCGACTATGTCGTAATGATAAGGAACGCGCAGCGAATCCGCCACCAGATCCAGATATTCGTTGTAAACTTCGTCCTGTTCCCTGCCTCGATAGAATTTTCCGAAGTATGCGTCGCCGCCGTTTACGGTATGTATCGAATTGACTATGACGTCGAAATCGTACTTCGGCAAAGTCTTTTCGTACCAATGCACGGCTTTTTCGGCATAAGCCGCTTCGACGCCGAAGGCGAAATACGCGTCGCCCGAATATTCGGCGCGGATCTTTTGCACCCTGCGGTAGTACCGCGGCAAGTTCAACTGCCTTAAAAACCTTTCCTTTTTGCAATATTTGTAGTCGCGGTCCAGGTGTTCGGTAACGGCGTAGTAACCGAATCCTTTTTCCTCGGCCGCCGCCATCATCGCCAGAGGATCGGCGTGCCCGTCGTGGGAGTATTTGGAATGAGAATGACTGTCGACTTTCATTACATTTCCTCCGGCGCGCGCACTCCTATCAGCCTTAATCCTTCCTGTAAAACGATATGCGCGGCGTAGGTCAGGGCTATACGCGCGCGGCGTTCGTTTTCGGGCGCGTTCAGGATCCTGTACGCCAGATAGAACCTGTTAAAGCTGCGCGCGACGTCGATGATATACCTGGTCACGACGCTGGGTTCGTATTTTTCCAAAGCGTCCGTTACCGTTTCGCCGAAACGCGAGATCAACGCCACCAATTCTTCGCCTTCCTTGCCTTCCAAAGCCTTTAATTCCTCCGCGGACAGAGGCGCGTCTTTCAATTCGGCTGTCAGCTTTTCCGCGCCGCCCGCCTTTTTCAGCAACGATTGCGCCCTGGCGTTGGTGTATTGCACGTAAGGCGCCGTTTCTCCGTCAAAGTTCAACACTTTATCGTAGGAAAAGACGATATCCTTTATGCGGTTGTTGGACAACGCAAAGAACACCACCGAACCCACGCCGACTTGTTCGGCGACCTCGGCGGCGTCAGGCAGGCGTTCGTTCTTTTCGCGTATTATCTCGCCGGCTTTTTCGACGGCTCGGTCCAAAACGTCCTTCAGCCAAACGACTTTGCCCTTCCTGGTGGACATGGTTCCGTCTTCCAACGACACCATGCCGAAAGGCACGTGCACCAAGTCCTTATACCAGCTTTCGCCCATCAGCTCGATAACCTTGAACAACTGTTTGAAATGCAGGTTCTGTTGATACGCCACAACGTACAGCGATTTATAAAAATCGTAAGTTTTCTTGCGGTAAAAAGCCGCCGCCAGATCCCTGGTCGCATATAACGTCGCGCCGTCGGCTTTTACCAACAGGCAGGGGCTCATTCCCCATTCTTTCAGGTCGACTATCTTTGCGCCGTCGGATACGGTTATCAGGTTTTGGGCTTCCAATCTTTCCAAAATAGGAGCCATTTTATCGTTATAGAAGGCTTCGCCGTTATACGAATCGAACTTTATGCCCAACCTGGAATACACCTTTCCCACCTCGGTCAAAGTCTTTTCCTTAAACAGTTTGTACAGCCTCATAGCCTCGGGGTCGCCGTCCTCGATCCGTTTGAACCAGGCGCGAGCCTCGGATTCCAATTCCGGGTGCGTTTCCGCCTCTTCGTGGAATTTGACGTAGATCCCGGTCAGCGCCAACACTCCGTCCCTTTCGATCTCCTCGTCGTCACCCCATTTTTTATAGGCGACTATCAGCTTTCCGAATTGAGTGCCCCAATCGCCCAAGTGGTTGATGCCGACGGGGCGGTAGCCGCGTTTTTGATACATTCTGTACAATGCCGCGCCTATTACCGTGGACGACAAATGCCCGATGTGAAAAGGCTTTGCGATGTTGATGGAAGAATAGTCTATACAGACGGTCTTGCCGCTGCCTTCCGTACCGGAGCCGTACTCCGCGCCCTTTGCCAAGACTTCGGACAGCAGTTTCCCGGCGGTTTCCGTCCTGTCGAATTTGAAATTCAAATAGCCGTTGACGGCTTCGACTGCGGAAAAAGGATTGGGCGCCGATAAAATTTTGCTTTTAAACTCCTCGGCTATCGCCTGGGGGCTTTTACGATAGATCTTAGCCAGCTTGAAACAAGGCAGCGCGTAATCGCCCATAGCGTTGTCGGGCGGCAATACGATATAGGAGGCAAGTTCCTCCGTTCCTATGCCCTCGGGGGCGATCAGCTTGGCAATTTGCAGCTTCTTTTCGTCTGTGTTTTGCATTTTTACTCCCTAATGATTTTTCCGTCGGTTACGTGATAATATTTCGCGCCCGATATCTCGGGCGGATCGGTGCAAGTCAGCAACGTCTGCATGCCCTTTACCGCGGCGAACAGCCCTTCCCGCCTTTCGGGATCGAGTTCGCTGAGGACGTCGTCCAATATCAATATCGGGCGTTCCCCCGTCCTGAGTTCGAACACGTCGGTTTCCGCCAGCTTCAGCGACAACGCCGCGGTGCGTTGCTGTCCCTGCGATCCGAACTTCCTGAGGTCCACGCCGCCTACGGCTATTTTCAGGTCGTCGCGGTGCACGCCCACTCCGGTAAATTCCAAACGCATATCGTTCGCGCGCGAAGCGCGTAACTTTTCGCCGAACTCGGCGGCGCTTTCCCCTGCGTCGCTTTCGTATTTCAGCGACAGCTTTTCCTTGCCGCCCGTCATCGCGGCGTGCCTTGCCGCCGCCAACGATTCCAATTCGGCGATAAACGCCCTGCGGCATTTCCCCACATAAGCTCCCGCCTGTACCAGGTCGGCGTCGACTATGTTCAGGTAATGTTCCGTCATCGCGCCGCCGCGGTATTCCTTTAACACTTTGTTGCGTTGTTTCAACAACGACGAATACCGCTTCAGCGTGTAAAAATAACTCTTGTTCTGTTGACTTAGCGCGATGTCGACAAAGCGCCGCCTGTCCTCCGGCGCGCCCCGTACCAGCTTTGTTTCGGACGGAGCAAAAAACACCGTGCCGATGGCGCCCATCAGTTCGCCTATGCGCTTTACCGGCAGTCTGTCGATATAAACTCTTTTTTTGCCGTCCGCCCCGACCGTCACTTCCACGGTATGCCTTGAAAAGCGTGTTTTTACGGTACAGGCTACCGAACAGCCGTTTTCGGCGCCCCATTTTATTAAATCTTTGTCTTTGGGGTGCCTGGACGAACGCCCCAGCGAACTTAGATACACGGCGTCGGCAAGGTTGGTTTTACCTGCCGCGTTCATGCCGTATATAACATTCAATCCGTCCGAAAACGCGACGTCGAAACTTGTATAACTTAAAAAATCTTTCGCCGTAACGCGCTCCAGGTACATTAATCCTCCGATTTGTCCTCCAAGTTATACGGGGTCACTTGGTAGACGTAGTGGTTCAGCCAATTATAAAACAACAGGTTGCCGGTGGAATTCCAGCTCATGTTGATCTTGTTTATATCGCCGCCGATAAAATAATTCGCCGGCGGATCTATCTTGATGCCTTTGGCTTTGTCGCGCAGGTACTCGTTTTTCAGCGTTTCCCTGTCGTATTCGGAATGTCCGAAGAAAAAGAACTTGCTGTCGTCCTTGCTCTTTACTATGCTGATACCCGATTCTTCGCCCTCGGCAAGCACTCGTAACTTTTTATCGGCTCTGACAGCGGCGGCGTCTATTTCGGTATAGCGCGAATGCGGGATCGAGAAAAAGTCGTTCAAACCCTTTAACAACGGCTCGTATGCCACCGTAGCGTGGTTTTTAAATACGCCGAACAGCTTTTTCGGCAACGCTTTTTTCTCTATTCCGTAATAATGGTACATCGCCGCCTGCGCCCCCCAGCAGATAAATATCGTCGACGTCACCATTTTGTCGGCGTAATCGAAGATCCTCTTCAGCTCCTCCCAATACGCGACTTCCTTGAAATCCAGGTTTTCTACGGGCGCTCCCGTCACTATCATGCCGTCGAAACGCACGTCCTTGACTTCGTCAAAAGTCTTGTAAAAACGCTCCATATGGTTTTCGGAAGCGTTGGTCGCCTTATATGTGGCGGTCTTTATCAACGTCAGGTTGACTTGCAGCGGCGTGTTCGCCAACAACCTTAACAGCTGGGTCTCGGTTTCGATTTTTGTCGGCATCAGATTGACGACGGCTATCTCTATGGGACGAATGTCCTGCGATTCCGCCCGCTTTTTGGGCATGACAAAGATGTTTTCCTTCTTTAATATCGAAAACGCGGGTATGTCTTTGGGTATGACTATCGGCATACGCTCTCCTTATTTCAAAGTGGCGTCCAAAGCGTCGATAATGTCGCTGCAGATGTCTGCCGCGTCCTCGATGCCTACGGACAGCCTGACCAGGTTTACCGGTACGCCGGCTTTTTCCAATTCGGCGTCCGACAGTTGACGGTGCGTAGTCGAAGCCGGATGCAATACACAGCTCCTGGCGTCGGCGATATGCGTGGCTATACGGAACAGCTTCAACCGTTTTTGGAATACGGCGGCAGCCTCTCTGCCTCCCTTTATCCCGAACGAAACCATGCCGGCAGCCATGCCGTCTTTCAGATATTTTTGCGCGCGCTCATAGTCGGCGTCACCCGGCAGCGAAGCGTACTTTACCCACTCTACCGCGGGATGCGTTTGCATCGCCTTTGCCAAAGCCAAAGCGTTACTGCTGTGCTTGGGCATTCTGAGGTGCAAAGTTTCACAGCCTAAATTCGTCAAAAACGCGTTGAACGGAGAGATGATTGCGCCTATGTCGCGGTTGACTACGGCGCGCAGTCTGAACGCGAAAGCCGTGTTGCCCGCGTCGGCGAAAACTATGCCGTGATAGCTGTCGTCGGGGGTGTTGAACAACGGATAACGCGGATTGCCCTTGAACGTAAAGTTGCCGCCGTCGACTATGATCCCGCCCACGGAGGTGGCGTGTCCGTCCAAATACTTGGTGGACGAATGTACTACGACGTTGGCGCCGAATTCTATCGGGCGGCACAGCGCGGGAGTCGCTATCGTGTTGTCGACTATCAACAGTATGCCGTACTTTTCGGCGATCGCCGAAAACTTTCCGAAGTCCGCGACTATGCCTGCCGGGTTGGCTATCGTTTCCAGGAATATGGCTTTGGTATTGTCGTCGATCAGGCTTTCGATCTCTTCGGTCGCAGTGTCGTTGGTAACGAATCGGCAGTCGATCCCCAATCTGCGCAACGTGATATTGAACAGGTTGAAAGAACCGCCGTAGATCGTCGTCGTAGAAATAAAATTGTCGCCCGCGCTTAAAATGTTCAGCATCGTCAACGTGATCGCCGACATACCGCTGGCGGCGGTGATCGCCATCGAACCGCCTTCCAATTCGGCTACCTTTCTTTCCAAACCCTCCGAAGTCGGATTCGAGATCCTGGTATAAAAATATCCCGCCTTTTTCAGGTCGAACAGCTCGCCCATCTCCTCCGGAGTGTCGTAAGCGAACGTCGTCGATTGCACTATCGGCATTACTCTGGGTTCGCCGTTCAGGGGAGCGTAGCCTGCCTGTACGCATTTGGTGTCGAATTTATCCATATTTGCCTCCGTCAGCGGTTAAAATCCGCTTATCTTGCGTTAATTTCTTTTATCAAACGTTGCACGGAACGCTTTTCGTCGCGCTCTTTGATGTCGCGGCGCTTGTCCCTGCCCTCTTTGCCTTTTGCCAAAGCCACCTCGGCTTTGACCAATCCGTCCTTGAAATACAGGGACGTCACTACCAAAGTGTATCCCTTTTCCTGCACCTTCTGTTTCAGCTTTAAGATCTCTTTTTTGTGCATCAACAGCCTGCGGTTGCGCTTCGGATCGGGGTTGAAATAGCTGCCTTTCATATACGGCGAAATGTGCGCGCCCACCAAAAACAGCTCGCCGTCCTTTATCATCGCATAAGAATCCTTCAGGTTGACGTTCCCCTGCCGAATGCTTTTGACTTCGCTGCCCGCCAAAGCGATCCCCGCTTCGAAAACTTCCTCTATGAAGTAGTCGTGATAGGCTTTTTTGTTTTGCGTGATCTTCTTTATCATTTCAACGTGTTACTTTGTGTTACTTTGTGTTACTTTCCGTATTCCCGACTTATCGATTATCCTAATAACTTAATAACCTGCCGTTTACGTACCGGCTTATTCACTTACCGACCGTAGGTTTTTACATGATTATATAATTACATAATAGTGCCGGTTTGCCGATACATTATACCATATAAAAAAATAAA
>DVNF01000030.1 GCA_018714575.1 Candidatus Stercoripulliclostridium merdigallinarum | reverse complement strand
AAATACGCCGCCGCAAGTCTGCCCAAGCCGCCGTTACCCAAGCCGGCGTCGGGTTCTATCGACATTAATTTATTGATGTCATAGCCTAATTCCTTGACTGCCGAGGTCGCCTCGTCCAATAATCCTATATTGAACAGGTGATTTCTCAGGCTCCTGCCCAGCAGGAACTCCATCGACATGTAGTATACTTGTTTATAGCCCTTGGAACGCACTTTGTTTTTGAATACCAAGCGCTTTTGCGTCAAAATATCTTTTACGACCGTGCAAAGAGCGCGGTACGCCATATTTTCTGTAGCTTCGTCTGCGCGGACGCCGAAGTTTTTTGCCAGCGTCAGCTCCATCAGTTTTTTGATTTCGGTCTTAGAAATATTTGCCATTGATCCTCCGTGGACTAGTTGTTAGTTTTTTTGATTTTAAGATTTTTATATTCTTTATCTGTCGTTTTTGACTTTCGTTTCAACATAAATCATATCCCGCCGCGGCACTTTGCTTACGCGCGCGAGATATATCGGGAAACTTTATTTTACATAATACCACAGCCGAAAGCAAGAATTTTGATCAAACTTTCGGCTGTGCTTTAATACTTATTTTGCTATCAGATGCTTTTATACAAATTCAGATAGTCCTCAGCCGATCTTTTCCAAGAAAAGTCCGCCGCCATAGCGTTTTTAACGACGCCTTTTTGCCACAGATCGGGCTTATAATAAGTATCTACCGCGCGTTGTACCGCGCCCAACATATCGTGTGCGTTATAGGTCTTAAAGGTAAAGCCCAATCCCTTGCCGGTAGTCGGATCGAATGCGGGAACGGTGTCTTTCAATCCGCCCGTTTCGCGCACTATCGGTACCGAACCGTACCTCATGGCTATCATCTGGGACAAGCCGCAAGGTTCGTATTTGGACGGCATCAGGAACATATCCGACGCGCCGTATATCTTCGAAGCTATATCGCCCGAGAAATATATCGCGGTAGCCAGCTTTGTCGGGAATTGCTTTCCGATTTCGCGCAGAGCGTTTTCGTACTTGCCGTCGCCGGTTCCCAGAATTACCAACTGCAGATCCATAGACAGTATTTCGCGTATTACGTTCAGCACCAAATCTATGCCCTTTTGCGGGGTCAGCCTGGTGACCATGCCTATTAAAGGTCTGTCGGATACCGGCAGCCCCAATAACTCCTGCAAGCCTTTTTTGTTTTCGGCTTTTTTCTTATAGGTCTTGTAATCGTAATTGGCAAACAACGCTTTGTCGGTCTTCGGATCGTACAAAGCGGTGTCGATACCGTTGACTATGCCGCACAGTTTGAAACTTCTGGCGTTCAATATCCCGTCCAAGCCGTAGGCAAAGTAAGGATCCAGGATCTCGCGTGCGTAAGTCGGGGAAACCGTGACGACCTTGTTGGCGGATTCTATACCCGCTTTTAACATGTTGGCGTCGCCTTTGTATTCTACGACCTGATAAAAATCGTGCGGGATACCGAACACGTTGTCGATAACGTATTTGTCCATTCTGCCCTGGAATTCGATGTTGTGAATGGTCATTACCGTCTTCATCGTCTTGTAGCCGTCCACCAGCCTGTAAAAACAGTTCAGGTATAGCGGCGTCAAGCCCGTTTGCCAATCGTTGCATTGCAATACGTCGGGATAAAAGCCGGTAACTTGCATGGTTTCCAACACGGCTTTGGAAAAGAACGCAAAGCGTTCGCCGTCGTCGAAGTGCCCGTAGATGCCGTTACGTTTAAAATAATATTCGTTGTCGATGAAATAGTAATCGACGTCGTTTACGCGGCTCATGAAAACGCCGGCGTATTGTTGTCTCCAACCCAAAAACACGGTAGTGTTCCCGATGTATTTCAACGAATTTCTGTATTCGGCTTTCATGTCGGAATATAACGGCAAAACGACGGCTGTTTCTACTCCTATTTTAGCCAGTGCCTGCGGCAACGCGCCCATGACGTCACCCAGTCCGCCCGTTCTGATAAACGGCGAAGCCTCGCTGGCTGCAAACAATACTTTCATATTACCTCCTTAATAATGCGCGTTCCGGAAAAATAAATTCCCCCGAACGCAATACGGAATTATAATTATACTATTTTGTTCTTGACAATGACTATCGGATAGGTTTCCGAACCCGAAATTTGCCTACCCGCGCCTATTACGACTTGTTTATCGGTTATCGTATAGGAAATCTTTCCGCCCCTCATAACGATACCGTTTTCCATAATGATACTGTTACGGACTTCGGCGCCCTCTTCGATCCTGACGCTACGGAACAGGATGCTGTTTTCAACGGTACCGTTTATAACGCAGCCGTCCGCTATCAGGGAATTTTTGACCTTGGCGTCGTTCATATACATGGTCGGGACGGAGTCTTTGACCTTAGTATAAATTTTATGCATACTGCCGAATAGCTGCTCCCTGACCGACATATCCAAAACCTTCATCGATTCGATGTAATAGGTCTTTACGTCGTCGATTATCGCGGCGTAGCCCTCGACTTCGTGAGCATAGATCTTGCCGTTTTCGACTTCCTTGAACAGTACGTCCTTTTCAAAATCGACATAGCCTCTGGCATAGGACTGTTCCACCTTTGCGATAAGATAATCCTTGTTGACGATATATATATTCAGCGATACCAGATATTCCTTGTCCGAAGGAATTTCCGAAGCGCTGAGGTCGGTAACTACCTGATCGTCGTTTTTCGTGATCAACACTCGCTTACTGCTGTTGACGTGAGCATTGTGACACAGTATCGTGACGTCGGCGCCGCGTTCTATATGTTCGTCCAAAATATCGTCCAACTTGATATTTGCGGCAATGTTGCAATTTGCCATGCAAACATAATCCTCGGGGGCTTTTTTCAGGTAATCCAAGACGGTGTACAACGCTTCGATTTTGCCTTTATATACTTCCCTGGAAGTGTTTAAAACAAAGGGAGGGAAGACGGAAATACCGCCGTTTTTACGGTTCAGATCCCAATCTCTGCCCATTCGGATGTGGTCCATCAGCGAGGAGTAGTTGTTCCTGGCGACAATACCTATCCTGGTGACGCCCGAATTTACCAACGAGCTTAGCGCAAAGTCGATCAGTCTGTACCTGCCGGCGAACGGCAACGAAGCCGTAGTCCTATGTATAGTCAGCTCGTTCAATTTGGTTTCGTTTGCCGAAGCAAACAATATTCCTACCATTTTGGTGTTCATTTTACTTGCCCTCCTCTCCGGTCATTTCGCCTGCGTCTACTACGGAACCCGCCTTTATCGTCGATTCCGGAGCGACTACCGCGATCTTCCACTCGCCTGCCTCTGCGCTAGCCTGCTTTTTGCCTATCTTTGCGCCTTCGGAAACCACAGCCGACCAACCTACTATCGCGTGTTCGACCTTGGCGCCCGCCTTTATCACGGCGTCGGGCATGATTATCGAATCGTGAATTACCGTACCTCTTTCGACTACCGCGCCGCGGAAGATAATGGAATTTACGACTTCGCCGTCGATCTCGCAACCTTCGGTAACTACCGAGTTTTTAATTATGGCGTTGTCGCCCACAAAGTGCGGCGGTTCAGCCATGTTCCTGGCATAGATTTTCCAATCGGGGTCGTCCAGATCCAATCCGCTGCGCGCGTCCAACAAGTCCATGTTGGCTTCCCACAGCGACGATATCGTTCCGACGTCCTTCCAATAGCCTTTGAAATCGTATGTAAACATCTTTTCACCCGCCGCCAACATGTTCGGTATAATGTTTTTACCGAAATCGTTGTGGGAGTTTTTATCCGCTTCGTCGGCGATCAGGTACTCTTTTAACTTCGCCCAGGTGAAGATATAGATTCCCATACTCGCTTTGGTCGACTTGGGATGTTTGGGCTTTTCCTCGAATTCGTAGATTTGTCCGTCCTCGGTTGTGTTCATGATACCGAAACGTGAGGCTTCCGAAATGGGCACGTTCAAAACGGCTATCGTGCACGCCGCGCCCTTTTCGATATGAGCTTCCAGCATCTTCGAATAGTCCATTTTATAGATATGATCGCCCGACAGTATCAGCACGTAATCGGCGTCGTACCTGTCCACGAAATCGATATTCTGATAAATGGCATTGGCGGTACCCTTGTACCATTCGCCCGATTTGGCTTTTTGATAGGGCGGCAACACGAAAGCTCCGCCTTCCAGCCTGTCCAGGTCCCACGGTTGACCGTTACCGATATATTGGTTCAGATCAAACGGTTGGTATTGTGTCAGGATGCCTATCGTATCGATGCCGGAATTGATTGTGTTGGACAAAGTAAAGTCGATTATCCTGTACTTTCCGCCGAACGGGACGGCGGGTTTCGCAATCTTTTGCGTCAAAGCGCCCAACCTGGTGCCCTGTCCGCCTGCCAAAAGCATTGCTACGCATTCCTTCTTTACTCGCATTGGACGATTCCTCCTAATTTATTCAATACAATTATTTTTTCACTGCCAAGAACAGCGCCGTGTTGCCTTCCAAATCCAAGGTCAAGCTCTGTTTATAGCCGTGTGAAGGTTTTTGTTTGGTGCGGAAACTCTTTTTCAGCTCCGTCTTGCCGGCGAATTCCGGTTCGTTACTGTTTACTATAACATGGTAATAACCTTTATCCGGCACTCCGAAAGTATAGTTCTTCCTGGTAACCTCGGAAAAGTTGATTATCGCCACCACTCTGTCGCCGTTTTTGGCTTCGCGATAGAACGCCACCACGTTTTGGACGTTGTCGTCGACGACTATCCATTTGAACCCGTCGTAGCTGTTGTCCTGTTCGTACAAAGCCGGATATTTTACATAAATTTCGTTCAGTTTCCTGACAAAATTCTGAACTCCCTTGTGGCTGTCGTAATCCAACAGGAACCAATCCAAAGGACGTTCGTAATTCCATTCTATGAATTGAGCTATCTCGTTACCCATAAAGTTCAGCTTTTTGCCGGGATGCGCGTATTGATAAGCGTATAACGCCTTTAACGCCATGAACTTGGATTGATAATCTCCGGGCAGTTTGGACAGCATCGAACATTTGCCGTGAACGACCTCGTCATGAGAAAACGGCAGAATGTAATTTTCACTGAAAGCATAGGAAATACCGCACGTCAGCTTGTTATGATTGCCTTTGCGGAAGAACGGGTCGGTCTTTACATAATCCAAAATGTCGTTCATCCAACCCATGTTCCATTTAAAGTTAAAGCCTAAACCTCCGGAAGACGGCGGCATCGTCACCATAGGGAACGCCGTAGATTCTTCCGCAACGGTAAACGCACGCGGAAACCGCGATAAAACCGTCCTGTTCATATCCTGTAAAAAGGAAATAGCTTCTAAATTATAGTTTCCGCCGTATTTATTGGGGCGCCATTCGCCGCCGCGTCTGTCATAATCCAGGTACAGCATGCTGGCAACCGCGTCCAAACGCAATCCGTCGATGTGGTAATATTCTATCCAATACGCCGCGCAGGAAATCAAAAACGACCTGACTGCGCCTTTGCCGTAATCGAACACCATCGTGCCCCACGTCTTGTGCTCGGCTTTCAGCGGATCCGAATATTCGTATGCCGCCGTGCCGTCGAAACGGTACAAACCGAACTCGTCCTTCGGGAAATGCGACAACACCAGATCCAAAATGACTCCTATGCCCGCGGCATGGAAACGGTCCACCAGATACATGAAATCGTGCGGCGTTCCGAAACGCGACGTTGGCGCAAAGAAATCGCCTACCTGATAGCCCCAACTCATCTCCAGCGGGTGTTCGGTGACCGGCATCAATTCGACGTGAGTGTATCCCATGTCCTTTACGTAAGATACCAATTTGTCCGCCAAATCGCGGTAGGACAACGGATTGCCGTCCTCGTACCTTGCCCACGAACCCAAATGTACTTCGTAAATATTCATAGGTTCCGCAACGCGATCCCTGCCGTTCTGCGCGGCAAGGTATGCGCCGTCCGTCCAACCGAAGCCGGAAATGTCAAACAGCTTCGACGCGTTTCCGGGCGGAGTTTCCGTATGCGGACAATACGGATCGGCTTTCATATGAATTTCTCCGTCCGCGCCCTCGACGCTGAATTTATAAACGTCGTAATTTTTCAATCCGGCTATCTCGGTTTCCCAAATGCCGCCCCCTATCGGGTGCATGGGATTTTTAAACCTGTCCCAGCCGTTGAAATCGCCGCATACCGATACCGACTTCGCGTTCGGAGCCCATACCCTGAACCGCCATTTGCCGCCCAGATTCGCGGGCGCCATCAGCCTGAAAGCCTCCGAATTGGTCCCCTCGTTGAATAAATATATCGGATAATCCAATTCGTTTACTTTCTCGGCAGCAGTCGATTTCTTGCCTTTTTTATTATCGCTCATTTTCTACCTCGGTAAAATCGTATATTTTTAATCCCCTTTCCGCAGCGATCTTTATTAACGCGGAGTAATTTTTACGGTGACTTTCTTCGTCCGCGGTAAAGCCTATATATCCCGCTCCGGACCCCGTCATAACTACCCTTTCGTAACCGGCGTCGGTCAAAGCGCGCCTGGCGGAAAGTATGCCCGGCTTCAATGCGACGGCGGCTACTTCCAACGAATTGAAAGGCAACAGGTCCTCTTTGAATTTTTCGATCGAGCCACCTGCTCCGCCGGTTATATCGTAAACTTCGTAAACTTTCCCCGAATCCGCTTCGTCCGACGTCGAACAAAAAGCCGTATACAACTTTGGAAATTCCATAGGTACCAGCTTTTCCCCGAGTCCCGTTGCCAACGCGCAATCCGCACCGGACGCCTGAAAGGCGCAGTCCGCGCCGGCTTCCGATAAAACAGCGGACAAGATTTTCGGATCGCCGTTGCCCAACAACTTCGCCGCCCCGACTGTCGCGGCGGCGGCC
>DVNF01000029.1 GCA_018714575.1 Candidatus Stercoripulliclostridium merdigallinarum | reverse complement strand
GTATACGGGGGAACGCTCTTTCCGAATTCCACCGAGGCTGTTTGCAAAACGGCGTCCTCCGTCAGCTCGCCGACTTCGGTCGAATACCAGGTCACGGTAAACACTCGGACATAGCAATAAGCTTTGAATCGCACGTCTGCCGCGTTGATTACCGTATTGGTTATATCGTCGGTGTTTACGTTTACCCACATTATCTCGAAGTCCGCGGGAAGTTCTTCGTATCCGGTTCCTGCCGCAATCGCCGCTTTTTCGTTGTCGGACAGATTGCCAGCACCGGGGATATTCGCGCCGGCGCCTATCGTGTTCCCGTGTAAAACGCTAATAGTCCGTTCGGAGAATATGTAAGAGCCTTTGGTGGTGTTATCCTTGTATCTGAATTCTATTTCGAAAGAAACTTCGTACTCCAACGGGCTGTACTTCGCGCGCAACACCAGATTCGAAGTGATCGGCGTGCCGAACGCGTATTCGCCGCCGAGTACGCCGTCTTCAACCAGATTCCATGTTTGCGCGTATCCTTCGCGCGCCGCAACGGTCGGAGCCATGTCTGCCGTTACAACGGTGTTTTCGTCCAAAGTCACAGCGGAACCTATCGATCCGCAGTCTTCGTCTTGGAACGTGACCGTGTATTGCCTGACCCAGCCGCCGTACAGCGTCAACACCGTGGAGTTAACGCCCAGCGCCCCGAAATCGACGTCGGTACCGGTGCGGGATTCTATGTTGGCTTCCGTCAACGGTACGCCGGCGCCCCACTGCGAAGCCGTCGAATAGTTGTTCTGCGCATACCAACCCGTCAGTCTGCTGCCCTGCTGCACGACCGGCGGGAATGTGAACGAATATCCGTACTGTACGCTGATCCTGTGGTCCGCTGTCGCGCTGTTGGCATAATAATAAAACTCGACTTGATAGGAATTAGCGCTGAATTCTGCCGTAAAGTCGATATTCGAAGTTATCTTTAACGCGGAAAAATCTTCCACGGCGGCGCCGCCCGTGGTCCAATGCACGAAAGAATATCCCGGCATCGTCGGATCCTGCGGCGGAACCACGGTAGATTGATACGGTACTTCCTCGGTCATGACCGTTTCGTTGTTCGCTATAAAGCGAACGGTGTAATTCAGCCGGCTATAGTCCGCGTACAGCTCCGCCTGTTCTTCCAAAGACGTCACTCCGTTGAACGATTGTCCGTTTTCCCGATACCTCCATATGCCGGAATGACCTACTGCCTGAGGTACGACTGCGGCTGTAGCCGACACTCCGTCCCCTATCGGAACGTATACGGTTTGGTACAAATTATATGTGACGCCGTCGGCTTCGTAGCCGATAGCCTCGTCGTATTCGGGTTCGGTCACGAACTCCAGTCCCGACGAAGTCGGAATATAGAAATATACGGGAAGCAATTCCCTCCACCCCGCATACAGCGTCCTTTCACCCGTTATCGCCGTGGTGAAATTCCAAGCCTGATTGCATTCGGGATCGGAATACCAGCCGTTGAAAACGTATCCGTTCCTTTTCGGAGTCCCCGGTATAGTGTTTTGATTCAAAGTCAGGTTATACTGAACGCCTATCGTCGCAAAAACTTCGTCCGTGCCGTCGTTCATCAAAAGCGTGACGTCATAATACCTTGCCCCGAAGTTCGCGACGAACGTCACGTTCGAAAGGATCTGATTCGTCAGTTCCGGATACCAATTCCCCTGGAATTCCCTGCCGGGGATTTCCATGCTTTCGACTTGAGCGACGAACTCCTCGATAATTTCGGCGTATTCGGGATTTAACGTGCGGTCCGCATATTGCAAATAAGTGCCTTTGCGTATGTGGGAAATAGATCCGACCGTTCTTTCTCCGTCAGCCGTTTCGACTACGAAAGTCACCGTGTGATAGATGGGCGTGTAAATCGGATAAACGTCCAGATCGCTCGCTACGGAAGAAAATACCGTCCTGTCCCAAGTCGCGCTAAACCCTTCCTTTGCGGGAACGGCAGGTATCGCCGTAAAAGCGTCGCCTTCCGCCACCTCGGCATATTGCAATAAAACGTAATCGTCGGGGTTTACCGCGGGATCGGCTGTTTCGGGATCGACTCCGTCACGCAAACCGTAAAACGCCACGGTGTGCAGCTCCGCCCACCTGGCGTATAAAGTAATGTCCGCAGTAATATTGGTCGTAGAAAAATTGAAAACGTTGTTATAAGTGGATTCCCTGTACCAACCCTTGAAAGCGTACCCCGAAAGTACGGGATCGGCAGGAGCTACAGCCATGGAATATGCCGGGACGGATTGAGCTTCGACGGCGCTGCCGCCCATCGAATTGAAAGTCACGGTATACCTTAACGCGCCCTCTTCGCTGGTCCTGACCGTAATTTCATAGGAGGTCCTGACTCCTTTGTATTCCAAAATCACCGTCAGCTTTTCCACGGGGCGCTCGGTGGAAAAGTTCAATATCCTGAGGTCTTGCTTGATGTCGTCGGCATACACGTCGTAAGATTCGCCGTCAGTGCGCGTGACGGTCAGCAGTATGCCGGTCAGATCCAGCTCTTCGCCTATTATGTAATCGGTCTTGAAATCTTCGGCTTTGTCGGAAACGGCTATCGAAGCCACTTCTACGGGATCGGTGCACGCAGTCAGCACCGCAAGTCCCGCCAGAATCAAAATCAAAATCAACGCGCACTTTTTCATCAAGCTACTTCCGAAATTTTTATTTATATATACGCGCCCGCAATATATATACACAACTATTATAACAGACGGCGGTCGCTTTGCAATAGCCGCTTTCCCTTTTTACTATATATTTATCGGGCGGGCGCGCGTGAACACCGGGTGAACGTGTTACGCAAAAAATAAATCAAACCGCCGAATTTTAGTCTAAAATTCGGCTTTGAGCGTGCTTTTATCGCATTTATATATGGCTTTAAGCAGGCTTTCGTACAGAAAATTCGTCAAATCAGTTGTCAAACGGATAGCGTTTTGCTAAAATAACGCTGTATGTATAGCGAGGAACTGAAAAAACTGCATACGGCTTGTTTCCCGGGCGACGAAGCGTACGCCGACTACTTTTTCGACAAGGTCGGTGCGCGCGCTTTTCTGCGCCGCGACGAAACGGGAGTAGCGGCGGCGGCTTACGTTAAAATTCTGTCCGCCGAAATTTTCGGTACGGTTATACAGATCCCCTTCGTCACCGGAGTGGCTACCAGACCGGACGCCGGAAAGCGCGGACATTGTCGCGCATTGCTGTCCGAATTGGAATCGGCTATGGCGGAAGAAGGTTATCCGTTCGTCATGTTGCACCCTTTTAATCACGATTTTTATTCGCGTTTAGGATACGTGACGATCAACGAAATGAAATATATTTATCCTTCCCCCTACGGCGCCGATTACGTCATAAAACCGCTGACAACGGACGCTTGGGCAGATACTTATTTCGTCCGTTCCGAATGGGGAAAAATGTTTCCCGCGCACGTTTTCCGTTCTGCCTCGGATCAGCAAAACGTTATCGATATGTTTACGAAAGTATGCGGTTCGGGATACATTATTTACAGAAACGGTACCCCTAACGCATACGTTTTGATAGACGACGGGAAAGTCGTCGAGGCAGAATTCACAACCCCGAACGCATTTGACGGGGTAAAGGAACTGTTGGGGAAACGCATACCTATCGCCGCTGCCGGCGGTGAAAATTATTCGATGGGTAAGTTGTTGAACCTATCCAAGCTGCTACGACTTCTCCCCATGAGGGGAGTCGATTTAAACGCGCGCTTTAGTATAGGCGGTAAGACGTACGAAATTACAGTAAACGACGGGCAGTCGGAAGTGTTGGCGGAGGTAAACGGGAGCGCGTATCCCGTGACCGAAGGCGAACTGCTAAGGACTGCCTTAGGACACGGAAAAGATTATCCGTTCAGTCCGTTAAAAGAACTTTTCCCGGAATACAATTTGGCGTTGTTCGAAAAATATTAACGGATCGATCGCCGATATACGATCTATCCTATTCATATTTCATACGGGCAGGCGCGGTATTATGCGGTATTATAAGGAGTAAGGAGTAAGTTATGGCAAAAGCTATCGACAGAAAAAAACAAAATAGATTGCTGTGGATAATAGTAGCTATCATTTTGGTTATCACCTTGGTAGTCGCAGCGGTGCTGTTTGCGCTGAATTACGTTGATTCAGGCGTATATCCCGACAGCGAAATGCGCGCCAAAAACGTCATCTTGATGATCGGCGACGGCATGGGCGAACAACATATCGAGGCAGGTAATATCTATCGCAGCAACAAGCTGAATATGGAGCGTTTTGCCGTGATCGGCGAGGTAATGACCAGGTCTCTGACGCCGGGCGCCACCGATTCGGCAGCCGCCGCCACCGCGATGGCAACGGGAGTAAAAACTTACAACAGTCGTATTTCTTATAAAGACGGCAAGAATTTGGAAACCGTGGCGGAGCTTGCAAAAGCCGCGGGCAAAAAAGTCGGCGTGGTAGTTACAAAGCCCGTGACCGACGCCACCCCTGCCGCATTCCTTTCCCACGCCAAGGACCGTGGCGATTCCGAGTCGATAGCAAGACAGCTGGTCGATTTCAACGCAGACATCCTGTTCGGTCTGACCGACGACGCGATGGACGCGTTGAAAGCCGAAATTCCCACTGCCGAGCGCGCTTTGTGCACGACTTTCGACGAGATCAACGCTTCCGGATCCGAACAAATTTACGGTTTGTTGGAAGACGGCGCCATACAGACAGCCGGTTCCGACACTCTGTCTTCGCTGACGTCTACGGCATTGACAAAGCTGTCCCAAAACAACGAAAACGGCTTTTTGTTGATAGTCGAAGGCAGCAAGATCGATACGGCTTCGCACGATAACGATATGGAAGCCATGTTGGCGGAATTGAATGCGTTCGACGCCGCCGTCAACACCTGCCGTAACTGGGCGCAGGCAAACGGCGAAACCGTAGTCATGGTCACTGCCGATCACGAAACGGGCGGTCTGGAAATACCTAAATTCGACAACACCGACGCCAACGCCGCGAAACAGGAAGCCAGAGAAGCTTTGATAGATTACGAATCCAGCGACAAATGGTTCACCCGTACCGGTCACACTTCGGCTAACGTCAATTATTTTATCTATGCTACCGGTAGCGAAATAGCGCAGAAAAGTTCGGACCAAAATCCCTCGGACAAGACGGAGTACTTGGAAATTAAATACGACGAGTTGATGGATATACCCGACGAAATAGACAACACCGATATTTTCCGTTTGGTATGTCAATGGCTGTCGATATGATACGAAATAGCGATTTGACTATAAACATATAAAACGTAAAAATCTAATTCAGACAGGCATAGAATTATGGAAAAAGAAAAAAGTGCAGAAAAATTAATGAATATCACAGTCGGCGATATGCTCAGCAACATCGCCAAAAAGTACCCTACCAAATTAGCGGTAAAGTACATAGAAGTCAACTACACCAGGACCTACTACGAGTTCAACAAAGAAGTCGATAAATACGCAAAAGGCTTGTTGGGCATGGGCATCGGCAAAGGCGACCACGTCGCTATTTGGGCGACCAACTATCCCGAATGGCTAATCTTGTTCTTTGCCACCGCGCGTATCGGAGCCGTTCTGGTCACCGTCAATACCAACTACAAAGAAGCTGAATTGGAATACCTGTTGTCCAACTCCGATTCCAAAGCGTTGTTTATCTGCGACGGCATAAAGGATATCGACTGCGAAAAGATCATATACTCGGTCTGCCCCGAATTGAAGACTTCGAAGCCCGGCGAACTGCATAACGAAAAGCTGCCCTTTTTAAGATACGTCGTTTCGTTGGATAACTGGTACGACGGAATGTACAACTGGTCGCAGATCCCCTACTTCGGCGTATTGATCAGCAACGAAGAGTTCAACGCCATCAAACATTCCATCGACCCCGACGACGTAGTCAACATGCAATACACTTCCGGCACCACCGGTTTCCCGAAAGGCGTTATGTTGACCCACAACAACATAGTCAACAACGGCAAAGCCATCGGCGACTGCATGAAGTTCTCCTCTAGGGACAAGCTGTGCATACCGGTGCCTTTCTTCCACTGCTTCGGCATGGTATTGGCTATCATGGCGGCAGTCACTCACGGTGCGGCTATGGTACCGCTGCTGTGGTACACTCCGATGAAGGTCATGCACGCGGTCGAATATGAAAAGTGCACCGCCGTTCACGGCGTTCCCACAATGTTTATCAGGATCTTGGAACACCGCGACTTCAGCAGGTACGATTTCTCCAGCCTCCGCACGGGCATCATGGCGGGTTCTCCCTGCCCGGTTAAAGTCATGCGCGACGTCGTAGACAAGATGCACATGTCCGAGATCACCATTACTTACGGACAGACCGAAGCTTCTCCCGCCTGCACGATGACTACCGTAGACGATCCGTTGGAGATCAGGGTCAACACCGTCGGCAAAGAGATGCCGTTCATGGAAACCAAGATCGTCGACCCCGATACAGGCGAAGACCTGCCCGACGGCACCCCCGGCGAATTCGTTGTCCGCGGCTACAACGTCATGAAGGGTTATTATAAGATGCCCGAAGCTACCGCCGCCGCTATCGATAAGGACGGTTGGTTGCACACCGGCGACCTGGCTATCCGCGATTCGGGCGGCTACTACCGCATCACCGGCAGGATCAAGGATATGATAATTCGTGGCGGTGAAAATATCTTCCCGAAAGAGATCGAAGACTTCATCTATACTCATCCGGACGTCGTCGACGTACAGATCGTCGGCGTTCCCTCCGAAAAGTACGGCGAAGAAGCTTACGCTTTCGTCATCAAACGTCCCGGCAGCAGCGTCACCGAAAAGGATATTCAAACCTACGTTGCCAACAACATGGCGCGTCATAAAGTGCCGTCCTACGTCGAATTTATCGATCAAATGCCTATGACGGCCTCCGGAAAGATTCAAAAATTCGTCCTTAGGGATATGGCAAAAGCCAAACTGAACCGCGAATCTTCCTTCGTCTTCAAAGACGAAAACGAATAAGTTTTCGGATAATAATAACATCGACAATATCCTTGTCGAATATAAAAACAAGCCCGTCAAGGGCTTGTTTTTTTTGCGAGTTTTTTAATTTTAAGTTATTGTATTATCGTATCGGTCGCGCCGATTTTCAACAGTCCGAAAATTTATGAGTTTGTAATTGTATACGACATATTTTCTAAATACACGTGCAGTGTATATTTCCCTCGCGTAATAGAAATATAATTGCGGCCGCACCCTATCGAAAATTCCTGCGGGAATTCGGCGTGGATCTTTCCCAGGTATCTGTAATGAGCCAACAACTCCGGATCCTCGTAACCGTATGCGTAAGGGCGCCTGTTTATGGGATCCTCGTAACCTTGCATGCCGATTTCGTCGCCGTAATATATCGTAGGCAACCCCGGCAGAAAATATTGTATTGCCGACGCCGTCTTTACCGCCCGCGCCGCGCTTTTGTATTCTGCAAGCGGCATTCTGAAATGCAATCTTTCGGCTTTCGTGCGCATGTTATGGTTGCCGCCGAGGGCGGTGATTATTCTGACGGTATCGTGAGTCCCCAACAGACTCATCGACTGATACAGGGCGTCGTGCGGATAATTTTCGGCTATTGTCATTACCGAATCGACAAAGTTTTCGGCGTTTCTGTCTTTAAACAGCGACAGTATCGCCGTTCTGAACGGGTAATTCATAGTGCCGTCCAACTGCCGTCCGAACAAGTAGCTGCGCTTTTCGCCGTAGCTGACTTTTGTGCTGGCGTCTTCCCACACTTCGCCTATCAAAGCGACATCGCCTAAGGATTTGACTTTTGCACGGATCTTTTCCAAAAACGCGGTAGAAAGTTCGTCCGCGACGTCCAGCCTCCAACCTTTAACTCCTAATTCGGTCCATTTTTCGATAACTCCGCCTGGACCGGCGATATAATTTTGAAACTCCTCGCAATCCCTTCTGACGGTAGGTACAACGGTCACTCCCCACCAACAAGCGTACTCGTCGGGGTATTTCGTAAAGGTGTACCACGGATAATAAGGACTTGACTTCGATTGATAGGCTCCGATACCCGGATAGCGGCCGAACTTGTTGAAATATATGCTGTCCGCTCCGGTATGGTTGAAAACTCCGTCCAAAATAATGCCGATACCCTGTTTTTCACATTCGGAAATCAGCATTTTGAATTCTTCCTCGCTGCCGAACAACGGATCGATTTTCATATAATCTCCCGTATCGTAGCGGTGATTGGAATGAGAATCGAAAACGGGGCTGAAATAAATGGCTCCGACTCCCAGCGATTTCAGATACGGCAATCTGGTCAACACGCCTTTTATGTTGCCGCCGTAAAAATCGTCTGCGCGGTATATGCCGTCGGGATCGAAGATCGTCAATTCCTTGCCCCAGCTTTTAAACTTGCCGTATGCGGGGCGCCGTCCGTCCTCTACCCGGCAAAATCTGTCCGGAAAGATATGATAAATGATTTTCCCTTTTAACCAATCGGCGGTTTTAAACGACGGGTCGTAGACGGTCAACTGCCATTCCTTTAGCCATTCGCCTACGGTGGCTTTGCCGTCGTCGCCGACTCGCCCGGCATACAGCGTGCCGCGAACGCTGTGTATCTCGAAACGGTAATAACATACTCCCGGAGTATTAAATACCGCCGCTCCCGTAAATACGGTATAGCCGTCGACGTCGCCCAATCGCTTTAACGTCAGTTTACCTTCCTCCGCTCCACGGTAAATCAGCGCAACCTCAGTTGCGCCGATATCCGCCGAAACGGGGAATTTGAAGTAAACCGTAGTACCTGCGGCAACGGCTCCGAACGGCTTTTTATATCGCGTATCACGGGAGTCGAATTTTAACATTAATGCGTTTTGGGCTCCCTATTTTACCTTTTTCAGACGCCAAATACGCTGTGCGTATTCTTCTACGCTTCTGTCCGCCGCAAAGAATCCCGAACGCGCGATGTTTACCAAAGACATCTTTTCAAACCTGTGGATATCGCGGTACGCCCTATCGACCGCCGCTTGGGCGTCGACGTAGGAACCGAAGTCGGCAAGCACCATATACGGATCGGGAGCGGAGCCTCTGCCCACGGTCAACGAATCGGCGATCTCTTGGAAAGACGTGCCGGCAATGCCGCGTCTTAACAGGTCGATGATGGCTTTTATCCTGTGGTCGGAATTATAATACGAAGTCGGATTATAATGGCTGCGGAGTTTTTCGACTTCTTCGGTCAGCAAACCGAAAATGAAAATGTTTTCGTCGCCGACACGTTCGTGGATCTCTACGTTTGCGCCGTCCATCGTGCCTATTGTAACTGCGCCGTTGATCATGAATTTCATGTTACCGGTACCGGAGGCTTCCTTTCCCGCGGTAGAGATCTGTTCGCTGATCTCGCTGGCAGGCATTATGATTTCCGCCAACGAAACGCGGTAATTTTCCAAGAAGACTACTTTCAGCTTCTTATTGACTGTGGGGTCGTCGTTGACCATCTTACCGATCATATAGATCAGGCGAATGATCAGCTTTGCCATGTAGTAGGAGCTTGCCGCTTTCGCGCCGAAGATAAACGTCCTGGGCTTAATATCCAAATTGGGATTTGCCTTTAGACTGTTATACAGGTGCAAGATGTGCAACGCGTTCAACAACTGACGTTTGTATTCGTGCAACCTCTTTACCTGGACGTCGAATATAGAATCGGGATCGACGGAAATGTTGGTAGTTTGTTTGATATAGTTTCCAAGTCTTTCCTTATTCTTACGTTTTATTTGGAACAGTTTGTCCAAAACGTCGGTATTGCCTTGGAACGCCATCAATTTTTCCAATTCGTCGGCCTTTACGATAAACTTATCGCCTATCAGCTCCTTTATCAGGTTCGACAGCAGCGGATTGGCTTCGCACAGCCAGCGGCGGTGAGTTATGCCGTTGGTGACGTTGGTAAACTTTTCGGGAGCTACCTTATAATAGTCTTTGAATACGTCGTTTTTCAGTATCTCGCTGTGCAGCGCCGAAACGCCGTTTACGGTATGCGACGCCACCAGGCAGAGGTTTGCCATGCGGATTTCGCTATCCGACAGAATAGCGTTTGCGCTGATACGTTGCCAATCGCCGGGGAAAACGTTCCACAGATCGGCGCAGTAACGTTGGTTGATCTCCTTTATGATCTGATATATGCGGGGAAGCAAGCTTTGGAACAGCGATTGAGGCCAACGTTCCAACGCTTCCTGCATGACGGTGTGGTTGGTGTAGCTGATAACTTCGGTCACAGTCTTCCACGCGTCGTCCCAGCTCCAACCGTAGTCGTCCAACAATATACGCATCAATTCCGGAATGCACAGCGTCGGGTGCGTATCGTTGATATGAATGGCTATCTTTTCGGAGAGGTTCGTTAGATCCTTGTTGTATTTCAGGTGCTTTGCCAAGATCGATTGAATGGAAGCCGACACAAAGAAATACTGTTGTTTCAGGCGCAAGGATTTACCCTCGATATGGTTATCTGCGGGGTACAAGACTTTGCTGATAGCTTCAGCCATTGCCTGAGCTTCGACGGCTTTGACGTATTCGCCGCGGCTGAACATATTCATGTCCAATTCGACGGGAGATTTCGCGCTCCACAGTCTTAACACGTTGACGGCTTCGGAGCCGTAACCCGAAATATTCATGTCGTAAGGCACCGCTAAGATAGTCGTATGCCCTTTTTGTTCGCAAATCAGTCTGCCGTTATCCCAATGTTCTTCGATCCTGCCGCCGAACTTTACTTCGAACACTTCGTCGCGTTTGTTCAGCCATACGTCGCCTTCCTGCAACCAGTTATCGGGCATTTCCATCTGCCAACCGTCGACGATCTTCTGTTCGAAGATGCCGTAATCGTAACGGATACTGAATCCGCCCGCGGGGTAGCCGAGGGAGGTCAACGAGTCCAGAT
>DVNF01000028.1 GCA_018714575.1 Candidatus Stercoripulliclostridium merdigallinarum | reverse complement strand
CGTATATACCGCTTGGTATATCAATCGCGCCGTTTCCTCCGTACTCAGCATCGTCTTTTCGGCGAATATGCGCCACATAGCCCAAGGATTTGCAGTCGATAACTTGGCTGCCAGCGTTTGTATGGACGAATACGCGACCGAAACCAATCTTTTTTCCGCAACGTTGCCGCAATCTTTGCAAACATAGATTTTTTCGTCCGTATCGGAGCCGCTTACCTCGGTCAGATCGGGCATGCCCAAATATTCGTCGCATACCGGGCAGTACCATTCTTCCGATGACGTATATCTGTGTTTCAACCCGACCGTAGCCGTAGCGCCTTCCGCAGAACATTTATTGCACGAATAGACGTCCTCTGCCCCGTCCGCGCCCGCGGTCACGGTATATTCGCCCTCGTGCAATTCGCCGCAGTTACTGCATTCGACGTAAGTTTCCTCCGCCTGTTCTTCGGTTATGGGAGTAATGTCAACAAAAAATTTAACGGCGTCAAAGCCTGCCGTATATATTTGGTATGCGGTATAAGAAGCCAACAGCTCTCCGAAATTCAGCAATTTCTCGGCAGGTATGCCCGCCGCCGAATAAAAATCGGTGATCATATCCGCAATCAACGCTCCGGACAACTCGCCGCGAACGGGCTCTACGCCGAAAAACAGCAAAATACCGTTAATTAAATTGCCCTGAAAAGTTGTTATGTAGTCCCTGAATTCATAAATGACGTTCAAGGAATATTTGACGTTTTCACGATCGGAGAAAGCCTCCGTATCGATCGTACCGCCGGGCGTTTCTTCGCGTGGCAAAGCTACGACGATTGTCGCCGCCAACAGCGCCGCCACCAACAACACCGCCACCGCGATATATATTCTGCGCCCTAATTCCTTCTTGTTCATACGCGCATATTATAACATAGCGCGCGCATTATTACAATACGCCCCGTAAGGAAAATTCTGTCATGGGTTCAGACTGTAAGCGTCAAAAAACAATTATGAAAGTCTTGCAAAGCTCCTGCGTTCGGGCAGTCCGATCTGTTACCTAAGCGCCATGAAAAAAGCGCATACCGAAGTATGCGCTTTCCGATAAACCGTTTTCCTTTCCGTAAATTATTTCAATTCGGAGAAGTATTTGATCGTCCTGACCATTTGGCTGGTGTAGGAGTTTTCGTTATCGTACCAGCTGACAACTTGAACCAAAGAGGTGTCGCCCATGTCGATGACCTTGGTTTGAGTTGCGTCGAAGATAGAACCGTAGGTGCTGCCGATGATGTCGGAAGAAACGATTTCGTCCTCGTTGTAAGCATAGGATTCGGTAGCGGCTGCCTTCATAGCGGCGTTGATGCCTTCCTTGGTAACGGAGCCTTCGACAACAGCGTCCAAAATGGTGGTGGAGCCGGTGGGAGTGGGAACTCTCTGTGCGCCGCCGATCAGTTTTCCGCTGAGTTCGGGGATAACCAAACCGATAGCTTTCGCAGCGCCGGTGGAGTTAGGAACGATGTTCAAAGCGCAAGCTCTGCTGCGGCGCAGGTCGCCCTTTCTTTGCGGTCCGTCCAAAGGCATTTGGTCGCCTGTGTAAGCGTGAACGGTGGTCATGATGCCCGATTTGATGGGAGCATAGTCGTTCAAAGCTTTCGCCATGGGCGCCAAGCAGTTGGTGGTGCAGGAAGCGGCGGAAATGATCGTGTCCGTAGCCTTCAGCGTGGTGTGGTTGACGTTGTAAACGATAGTGGGCAGGTCGTTGCCGGCAGGAGCCGAAATAACGACTTTCCTGGCGCCTGCGTCGATGTGCGCTTGCGCCTTGGCTTTGGAAGTATAGAAGCCGGTGCATTCCAAAACGACGTCGACTTTCAATGCCGCCCAGGGAAGTTCTGCGGCCTTGGGTTTTGCATAGATGGTGATCTCTTTGCCGTCGACAACGATCGCGCCGTCCTTTTTGATCGAGCCGTCCTCGTTGAGTTCGGCTTCTTTGTAGCTGACCGAATGAGAGTTTGCATAGTTACCTTGGGTGCTGTCGTACTTCAAAAGATGAGCCAGCATCTTCGGGCTGGTAAGGTCGTTGATAGCAACGATCTCATATCCTTCCGCGCCGAACATTTGTCTGAAAGCCAAACGTCCGATTCTGCCGAATCCGTTGATTGCAACTCTAACGTTTTTTGCCATATAATTAAACCTCCATAGAGTTTATATTTTGTTCTTGAATATTATTTTAATGCTTTTCGTGCCTTTTGGCAACTGTTTTACGCCAATTTCCCTTACTTGCGTATAACTATGTTTACGATCTTGTCGGGCACGTAAACGACCTTTACGATTTCTTCGCCGTTCAGGATCCCGGATTCTTTGACTTTTTCCATGACTTCGGATTGCTCCGCGCCCTTTTCTATGACAATTCTGCCGCGCAGTTTACCCATGACCTGTACGGGAATTTCGATTTCGTCCTCGATCAGGTTTTCGGGATTATATACCGGGAAAGCGGCTTCGTTGATCTTTGCGCCGCCGTTCAATCTTTCGTACATTTCCGAAGTGATGTGCGGAGCAACGGGGTACAACAGTATGCACAGCGTGTTCAATTCTTTCTTCGTCACTCCGCCGCGCGCATACAAAGTATTCAACGCCGTCATTATCTTTGCGATAGCCGTATTGAACTTACAGGATTCGTAGTCGTCGCCTACCGCCTTTATCAGCGCGTCCAGGTTCAGATCCGTCGTGTCCGCATTGTCGTTTACGATATCCATCAGTCCCCAGAACCTTTGACGGAAGCGGTTGCAACCTTTGATGCCTTCCGCAGACCACGGAGCCGGCTTTTCGTAATCGCCGATAAACATTATGAACAGCCTCAGCACGTCGGCGCCGTACTGTTTTACC
>DVNF01000027.1 GCA_018714575.1 Candidatus Stercoripulliclostridium merdigallinarum | reverse complement strand
CATAATAGTTGCAGAATATGAACCGTTGTTTTCATTAGCATTTATCAAGTTTTCGGAAGAAAACATTATAAAAAATTTTTTTAGCGATATTGCCCCTAAGATACTAAAGATATTCGTTCTTTTGTTTTTGGGTTTTACGTAAAAAGACAATATATTGGATTGGAAACGCACTCCCTTTTCGTCGGAATATACGGAAAAAGGTATGTCGAATAATAACGCCGCAATTTCGCCTCTGAGCACTTTGCCGTCAAAAGCGTCAATTTTTAATCTGATCCTCATATAGTTATTATGTGATTAATGCCGAAACAATTACGCCGAATTAAGAGTTTTAGTTTATGGATCAAAGGTATATTTATGAAACATGAAAGATGTACGGGTACGAAAAAGGCACGCCGTCAGGCGTGCCTTTGATCGTGATTGCAACCGATTTTTTTAATATTACTTCTTGCGTTTAAATTCGCCGTTGACTTTCTTTTTAATGGCTTCCACGTTGTACATACTGCGGTAAGTCATCGTCTTTATAAAGTACGACAGGAATATCAACAACGCTATGCCTACGACCGCGCCCAAAACAATCAAGACTATGGTTGTGGTGTTAGTCAGCTTTGCCGCCGGTTTGTCGTCCGATCCTTCAGGTTTCAACACTACCAATATGCTTTCTTTGTAAACAAATTCATAGTTTGGATCGTCGCCGCCGGAAGGTCTTATTGCGTTATCGCCGACCATAATGCCGCCCAAGTTTACCGTAGGCGCTTTCAACAGATCTTCTACCGTATCGCCCTCGGCGAAGCCGTCGTACGAATATTCGAATTGCGGAGTGTCTCCGTAATGAGTACCGGGCGCGTTTGCCGTAACCGTCAAGGTACGTTTCTTTACTGTGAAGTTTTCGGCGCTGGGACCGGATATTTCGTAGTTTGTATTGGACGGCGAAACGCGTACCGTATACTGACCGGCGTTTATCACCTGCGTAACGGAGGTATTGCTGACGTTATTGGTAAAGCGTTTGACGGGTTCGCAGGAATCTCCTTCGATAACACCGTTAAAGGTTACTATGATCTGATCGGCAAGATCGACGCCCGAATAAACCAGGTTATCGGTGCCGCTGATGCCGACGGTGATCTTTTTGGGATTGATCCTCAGCGTGGTATTTGCTTCCAAAGCCGAAACGCCTTCGTAATTGGCATTACCGGCAAATACTGCAGTCACGGTATGCGTGCCTACCGGCGGATTTACGGGAAGAGTCCCGTCGCTTAAGACAAACGAATAGCTGACGGATACGGGTTCGCTGGGCACCTCTTCGGACGCCAGGAAGTATACGGCGGCGGTTATAGCGTTGTCTATCGGATCGAAATCTCCGTAGGTCATTTCAAGGTTTTGTGCCGAGAACATGATTCGCGGCTTTGCTTTGTTGATCTTTAATCTGACTGTATACTGATAAGAATAGAAAGTTTCTATGTCGTTATTGGTTTCATCACCTGCAATTTTCAGATAAACGCCCAGCTCGTAATCGCCCGCGTTTTTCGGAGCGTTAAACGAATAACCGTTTTCGTAGTTCTCGTCGTTGACGTCAAAGGGATATACTGTTCCGGTACCGGCAGCTCCGGAATAACGCAACTCTACGGAAACAACGTATCCGTCCATTTCCAATAACTGATCGGTATAGCTGACGGATACCGGTTGGTTGTTGTATACGGTAGTAATTGAGTTATTGACGGCGCCGTTTACCGAAACGGTACCTAACGATCTGATCCTGGCGGGGATATTGACGGTCAAGTTGGAAGCCATGGTATAGTTTTTATTCAATATATCCTGGCTTTCGTCGCCCGTATACAGTACGAATCTGTTCATCATTACCCAAGCCGAATCGGAAACTTCCCCGGTAGACATCGTTATACTGTAACTTATTCTTAGGTTTGCGTCCTCCAATCCCGTCAGCAGACCTTCCACGGTGAAGTAATCGTTAAATATCGAAGTCGGCGATTGCGGCTCTCCGTTATATATATAGAAGTTCGGAACGTCGGTATGACCGTTAATAGGCTTTTCGTAAACCTTGCCGCTGGCAACCACGGTAATTGCTCTGGCTTGTACTGAAACCTGCCTGAACGCTTCGGCACGACCGGAGCGCGCGTCGGATATTTCATAATTTTGTTGCAATGCGCCGTCAATGTAATCCGCGGTCACCTTCAACCTGTAATTTCCGACCGTCTTTATAACGTCGTAAGCGCTGCCGTCTTCTTCATATAAAAGCGTGGCGCCGATGCCGGTATTTTCGGGGTTTTCACCGACGATAAAGCCCTCGAATACGGCTGAAACTATAGCGTCGGTATAGCCGGTTACTACCTCGCCGGAATAATCTATGCTTTCGCCGTAAGTCAGCGAAATCGGCGTGTTATAATCGGAAATCGACACGGTCAGTCTGCGTTTCAGTATCGTTCCTTGCCCTGCTAATTTCTTTGCGTAGGGCAAAATAAAGTTGGCATTCAACGTCGAACCGGAAGCTCCCAAGAAATTACAGCTGATGGTAATATTCTTACCCTCGCCTGCATAGTATCCTGTATCCGAATCGTATGCGGCGGTAAAGCGCAGATCCAACAGATCGTAATATTCGGCGAACTTTGCCGTAAACTCCGTACCCAACAAGTTTTCAAGTCCGGTACGGAAATCTGCGATATAGTTCGTGCCGTCGTAGGTCTTTTCCTTCTGCACCAATCCGATAATAATATCCCACTCGTTTTCTGTGACGACTGTATTCAAATCGAAGCGATTAATTAACAGGAAGTATTCGACGTCGCTGCCGGGCTCGAAGTTATGGTTTTCGTTGCCGTTGCCATCCAAAACCGTGATCGTCAATTGATATTCGCCGACATAGTGAGAGTTTTCGCTCCCCTGATTTGCGCGGACTATCCTGAAATATTTCCTGAATATAGCATCTAATTCTTCCTGAGTTCTGTCGTCGGATGCCAGCCATTTGGAATATTCGTCATCCAAAGGCGCGTATCCCCAATATGAACCTTGGTTTTTCTCAGGTCTTTCAATATATTTATAGTAATCGGGTTCGACGTAGTCGCTGTATTGGAAGATTCTGGTAATAACAGAGCGGCCGGCGTCGTTTGGATCGGTGATAAAGCCCGTTCCGTCGTTATCGACGTCGCCCAAGCTGAAAGACAACAGTTGCGGAGCGATCCTGAACTTTTGGAAGGACGTACCGATCAGGCTAAGTTCGAATTTGCTTTGGTCATCGCTACTTAGCAATACTGCGGAAGAGATATTGTACCAGCCTGCGTCGGAAACTCCGTTTACGCCGACGTCGGGAATATAAGCGTAATTTATAACATACGATTGGCTGTCGTTGATCGTTACGGTAGTACTTCTGTAGAACGGGTTGTCTTCCGTAAGCTTGGGATATACGTATCTGGCAGAGGAGCTTCCCGACGGAATGTCGTTCGCACTCCTAAGATATATCGTGCCGTCGTAATCGACGCGTATCATATCGTCGTTTATATCGATAGCCA
>DVNF01000026.1 GCA_018714575.1 Candidatus Stercoripulliclostridium merdigallinarum | reverse complement strand
GAAGTGTACGAAGGTACTCGACCGAGCCGCCATTTTGAGGGACGATAAGGCGTCGGGCTTTGCCCGATTTCGTCCTATCTGACGGAAAAGAATCCCGAAGTGCGCGTAATATTTTAGTGCCCGAACATATTTAATCCTTACAAAAAATTTTATAACCTGTGTAAAAGCATATTTTAATTTCAATCGTTATTCGTTAAACAACAATATCTTTATTATTTTCGGGCACTAAAATATTAAAAACCCTGCTTGCTACTGCAAGCGAGTGCGCTATCCCGTCTACCACTCCACACACGAAAAAAGACAGCTTTTACAGCTGTCCTTTTGTGTGGAGCGGGAGACGGGATCACTCCCCCATGCTACATTGCCTGTTTTATCTTTTGGTATTCAATCAACCGTTACCGCTCACTATTGCTTTTTTTCATCGTCAGGTTTGCGGCGTTGCCTTAAACTTACGCCCCCTGCTTGCTACCACACACGAAAAAAGACAGCTTTTACAGCTGTCTTTTGGTGTGGAGCGGGAGACGGGATTCGGACCCGCGACTTTCACCTTGGCAAGGTGACACTCTACCACTGAGTCACTCCCGCATTTCGATTGCTTTGCTATTATACTAAATCTATCTGCGTTTGTAAACTACTTTTCAGTAAAAATTTTAATTTGTTGCAACTAAATTTTATTTTCGGTTTTACCGTGCAAATTCGCGGCAAAGATCCCGCTTTCTTTGCGTTTTTGCCGCGAATTTAATTTATGTGCAATTGTGATTATCGTAAAAATCAAAATTTAGTTACGATTTTTCTGAGTTTTTCCGACCAAATCTGCACTTTTTCCCTGTCGTAACGGCCGGGTATGGCGCGCGCTATGCGAATGGCGCGGTGGCTTGCCGTCAACATATTGTTGACTTTTAACAAAGTCGGTAACTTTGTAATGCCGTTAATTGCCTTTTCCGCGGCGCCGATAGGCGAAATATAAATCGGTCTGCCCTTTGCCAACAAACATATATCGTCGTTTGTCAGTACCTTTGACGCCAGCATCCAGGATAAATCCTCGTTTGACATCTTCAGGACCGCTCGTTTCATTAAATCGACTCCGACGTGGCTGGCGCCCATGTTTTTATAAAACGCGACCTCGTAATTCCACAGACTTTCGACGGCAGAAGCTTCTTCCGCACTTTCCCCGGCGTTTGTCGCGCTGTTGATACATTCGCTTAGCATATCGGCTGCAACGATCGAAGAAGCTATACCGCTGCCCAGCATGGGTATCGTCATGAACGCGGCGTCACCGATTGCGGCGTAACCGTTCGCCACCATCTTTGCTGCGGGATACCTGACGGGGATCTTGTAGACTCCGCCTCCGGAAAGTATTTTCTTGCCTATCGTCGGGTTATCGGCTTTCAACGCGTTCAATGCGTTTTCCAGGGTGGCTTTATCCAAACCGCCCAGTCTGCCTATCAATACGTCCACTTGGTCGCCGTCCTGAATTGCCCAGGAAATACCGTTTTCGCCCAAGTGCTTTAAATACACTTTGTTGGTATGTTCTGCTTCGGGTGCGGAAACGTCCTTTTCGTAAAATGCGCGATAAGCAAAGAAAATTTCGCCTTTTTCGGGACGATCTATATCCAAGCCCTCTTTTAGCCGCGATTCCGCTCCCGTAGAATCGACTACCAGATCGGCATACTTTTCCCCGCCTGCGATAACGCCGCGTACCCTGCCGTCAGCGAGGACGGTTCCTTCGACGGTAATACCGAAGTGCAATTTTGCTCCGGCATCTGTCGCCGCCGCCGCCAATTCTTCGTTCAACGCGCCGCGCCAAACCGACAGATCGGATTCGGACAGATCTTCGTACATTCTGCGAATGCCGCCGTCAGGCGCAACAAAGCTCCAATTCTTTTTGGGGAAACTGCCCGGCGGTACGGCGATTCCGGTACCCGAAAATGCCGCACGCGAAACGTCGTCGTGCCAATCATAGCGCATCGAACTTAAACTTTCGGCACGTTCGTAAACTTCGACTTCGTGCCCTGCCGTCGCGGCTTTTGCCGCAAACCTTAAACCGCCTATTCCTGCACCTGCAACTATTATTTTCATGGCTGCCTCCGGGAATATTGTATCACCTTCCGCGCAGTCGCACAATACGCAAATTTAAAACGTATGGCGCGCTCGCGCGCTCCGTCACGAACGTTATATGTGTTTATGTTATATGCGTTTATATGCATACGGGAATACTTGAAATCAACGGGAAATCAGTTTTTCTATGGACATGATATCGGAAAACGGTATGCGGCAATTTTTCAGCAGCAGTTTATGCGACAACGGATCTATCCCGATCAGCGCGTCCTCGATCACAATGTAGCGCCCGTTATAAAAGCGCGTCAAACGAACTACGTCTCCCCTTTCCAAAGAAGTCATAACGTCGTTTATTTGTGCGATCTCATCCTCGGAAAGCTCCTTTTTCGCTTGCCTTTCGTGTTCGCTTTCCTTTCTTTTCAAAGCCTCGCGCAGTCCGGTCAAGGCGTCGAACGGCGCAAACTGCTTGGCGCGATCTTCCCTATTCACCGCTTGCGTGTCCTCCTATCAACTTGTTGCGCTCCAACTGCGTTGCTCCCTCCTGCAAATCTGTAGCGGTAAACAGCGAATTTTTCCCGAACTTCGTTTGAATTTCCAAAGTAGTCCGTCCCAACCGCTTCAATTTTTCCATTTCTTCGGGATCGGTAAACAGGTCGTAGCCTTCGGCACACTCGTCGGAAAGCTCGTCAAAAGCTATCGACAGCCTGCGTATCGGCACGCCGGGAACGGTGGTCTTTTGATAAATTTTCATGACAAACGGTAGAATATAATCAAATACCGCCGTCGCATTCGGCAGTTTTGTCGAACCGCCGGTTGGTGCGCTTTGCGACGAAGAATATCCTACTCCCACAGAGACTCTGCGTGCGATCAGCCCGCGCTTTATCAGATCCAAAGTCGCCGCTCTGGTCATCTCCTCTAAAACGATCGCCGCTTTTTCACGGCTGTAATCTTCGAAAAGTATCTGCGAAGAGGATACGGAACGGCTCTTCGGCGAGTAATTTTTTATATCGCGCATCGTGCATGATTCTCTGCCGAAAGCGTGATCTATCATCAATTCGGCGTTTATACCGAATTCCTTATACAGAACTCTTTCGGGGCATTCGGCTATGCCGCGCATTGTGTATATGCCGTATTTTGCCAATCGCTTTGCCGTGCCTCGGGCAATTCCCCAAAAATCCGTCAGCGGTTGATGATCCCACAGCGTGCGCCGAAAGCTGTCCTCGTTCAATTCGCCGATCCTGTCCGGCGACTTCTTAGCGGTGATGTCCAAGGCGATTTTTGCAAGGTATAAGTTACTGCCTATCCCTGCCGTGGCAGGCACACCGATTTCGGTAGCTATTTCCTCTATCAACATCTTAGCAAATCCGCGCGGCGTTTTCCCGTACAGTTGCAAATATTCGGTGGCGTCTATGAAAGATTCGTCTATGGAGTAAACATAAATATCGTCTTTTGACAAAAATTTCAAATAAATCGCGTATATCTCAGCCGCATAATCGATGTATTTTTGCATCCTTGGCGGAGCTATTACGTACTTTAAATGCTTTGGGATCTCGAACAGTCTGCACCTGTTTTTCACCCCCAAGGCTTTCAGTTTCGGCGAAACGGCAAGGCAAATCGTTCCTTCGCCTCTGCTTTCGTCCGCCACTACCAAACAACCTTCCATCGGATTAATGCCCCTTTCGACGCATTCTACGGAGGCATAAAACGATTTCATATCAATGCACATATAAGTTTTCCCTGACATTTCTTGCCCCGTCCGTTTCGCTATCGCTCTGCCGTCAATCGATATAATACCTTTATTATGTCGTAAACGGCAAATTTTATGACTTTTTTGACTAATATTTTACGAACATTTGTTCGTATTTTAGGAAGATATTGTAACACCTGTATTTACCGAAGTCAATACAAAACGGCAATTTCCGAAAATAGGAAAACCTCGAAGCAGCCGTTTAAACGCAGATATGTTTCGGGAGCGGATCTACGCGATAATTTCGTTTTTTTAAAGTTCCGGAAGATAGCAGATAAATGAAGGTATATATGGTATAATGAACATATGATGAAAGATATACCGGAAGATAGGTTGAAAGAACAATGGGCGGCGTTGTATGCCGACTATCGCAAAACGCTGAGTGCGAACAGAAAGAGCGGCAAAGAATTAGAGGAGTATTTCCTGTGCAAATACGAAGCCGAAGAATATAACGACGAAGCATTTGTTACGGAATGCAAGCGCAGTATCAAATTTAACCCGAATTTCCGAAAAAAGCTACCGGAAGGGAAAGAGCCTGAAATACACGCTTACAAAGTCGAAAACGTACTGGTCGGGATAGATATTATCGGCGGCAATATACATATATACAGCGAAGACGTCGGAAAGATGCTAAGCGTATACGACGATCTGTTTGTTTACAGAGGTTTGGACGCGGAGGACCTGGAAAACCCATTTACCGTTGCCGAATACGCAAAACTTACCGGGCATACCGATGCCAACGGGAAAATATAAGTTTTGTAGCTATTAAACCGAAAAAACATTTGACAGTTACATTCGGATATATTACAATATAGTAGCTTTCCGCATGGGGGTATAGCTCAGTTGGTAGAGCGCTTGAATGGCATTCAAGAGGCCAGCGGTTCGAACCCGCTTATCTCCACCAAATCGAAGATAAGGGCGCATCTAGCGCCCTTTCTTCATGATTCGGACTGCGGTCATTTACGTTTTGGTAAACTCCCTTGTCCTCACATTTGAAAGAACGCTATCTGCAACCCTTCTTTTCGATTTGGTCCACACCTTAAAGCAAACCTGATGAGCAAAAATACAGATTGTGCGAGTAATATCGTAAGGCTTTCAGCTTATCGCCGCTATCGATATTTCTGCATGTGCGAATGACCCGCAATCCGATAAAATATCAATAAACAAATACACTGCACAAGGT
>DVNF01000025.1 GCA_018714575.1 Candidatus Stercoripulliclostridium merdigallinarum | reverse complement strand
GTCTTACATCGCGCGCAGTTAACGCAGCATAGCGAAGTTTTTCAACAGCCCGTGTTGGCAAAATATAGCAAAACGGGTATCCGCAACCGTAAATAAAGTATCCGAAAATGCAATTACTTTGTAAAAAGTTTTTATTGCAAAACCTTTTTCGGCACAGGGCAGACAGAAAAATACGTTCAAAAAATCGGTTAGCGAATATAGACAGAAAACGCACAAATCGACAAATTTAATACGACGCACGAACCGATACCGAAAGAGGAAAACAGGGGGGGTACACGGCGTGCGCCGTTAGCCGCGAAAGTTTCGTAAACGGACGGCGGAAGCTATGGCGCGGCGAAAGGGGAGGCGAGCGGCGATAAAAAAGTAAAACAGCGCGGTTGATATTGACAGCGCCTTTTATTTTTTTTATTATATAAATGCATATTCCGAACAGCGATCTCGAGTAGTCTGTAGGAAATGCGGCGGAGAATTATCTTCGCACGGTGCAGTATGCCGCGGACGGCGGCGGTAAAGGGATGAGTATACGGGTAGGTATGCTCTGTTCCGGTACGGCGCAATGCGCGTTTTATTTTTACGCGCGCGCTTATAGTATTAAATTTTAATTCAAGTCGACGCGGCGGTGCGTATCCGCCGCAGAAACAAAAAACGCGGCTCCTTGTTCGCGCGGGGGCACGCGGGCGCCGAAAACAGGCGCACGGAGGCAAAATGAAACGACTTCTGTTGAAAATCGCATTGATTGTCATAGCGGCGGCACTGCTGACGGCGGTGTTGGTCGCCTGCGATCCCGTGGATCCGCCGTACGTTGACCGTTACCCGATAGAGGACGGTCCGGACAACGATCCCTTCCTGGATCACACCACGAAAGATCAGGCGATAGACAAAGCCGTCGATTCGATGGAGAATTTGTTGAACCACCTGGATACGGAAGAAGCCTCCGAAACCGGTTATTACGTCGGCGCGAACATGACTATTAACACGGAAGGCGGAGCCCGCGGCGATTCCGCGTTCAGATTGAACCTGCAAGCCAACCTGTACACTTACCCCTACGAAATAAAGGACGCCGACGGTAACGTCATTTTGGATCCCGATACCGGTTTGCCGTTGGTGGACGAAGAGGCTTTGGCGATACATAACGACCGTATCCGCTATTCCGACATGATTTTGGAATGGTACGACGGCGCGACCAACGAAATGTTGATAGGCTTTTACTTTGACGGCATAAACCGTAACGCCGTAGATGACGGTAACGACCTGTATCTGAACCTGCAAGGCTCGAAAAGGATCTTCCGCGACTTCGGTAACTCCGTTCTGTTCCAACAGATCGTCAGGCTGATCACCAGCTTTAACCTGGAAACGCTGATAGGCTCCGCTACCGAAGGCGGTACGGCGGATTCCTCTTTCCAAACGCTGCGCGACGCGTTGGATATGGCTATCGACAACAACTATCAACAGACGATAAACGGCAACGAATCGACAATATTCTTCGATTCGGTCAACCTGACTCAGCTGTCTTCCGACATTAACGACTATATAAACAGCATATTCTCTCCGTTCGAGGACAAATTGGACCCGCTGTCCAATAAGTACCTGGGCTTTTTGATTTCCACGTTGGGCAACACCTCCATTACTACGATAAACTCCGACATGCAATTCGTAATGGAACCCAACGAAAACCTGGACAACCGCGACATTATGACGGCGCTGATCATAGACGCTTCGGGCGGTTCCAACGTGCAGAGCAATTCCGCAACGGGTTCGACGATCTCGATCCCTTACGATCTGCATGCCGAGGCAAGGTATTCTATCAGAACTTCCTCCGACATCACGTTCGACAAAGTCGGCTACACCGAATATTCCTACGGCGATTACGAATACACCGGGGACATGTTTATTCCGATGCTGGGATTGCAACTGGACGTCCTGTTAAGGACCAACGTCAACGAATACGACAACACGATAAACGAAGTGTATATGGCGTGCCGCGACCTGGCGACGGACGATCTGATGTTGGGGTTGTACTACAAGGACGAATTGATATACGTGGACGTAGAGGGTATCCAGGATTTGTACGGCGGCGTTCAGATAGAGGATCTGGGACTGCCGAAAGCCTATCGGGACGGTTTCGACCTGGCGGATACGTTGTCGAAACTGTTCGATTTGATAGACGAATATATCGTCATTGCCGTGGATAATATCCTGTACGGCAACAATACGGCGGAGGGCGAGGAATCGCAGTTCGAACAGATCACCGGAGTCATCGTTGACAACATGGAATCGACGATGAAGGACGAATCCGATCCAAGCTCCCGCGCCACCATGCAGATACGTATCGATTTCGAAATGATCCGAAAGATCTTGTCCATGACTTCGGAAACGGGTACCGAATACACGGTGGAACAGCTGATACTGATACTGAACAACCAATTCAATATCGACATACAGTCGATAGCTTCGATAGCGGGCGTCAGTATCGAGGAATTGATAGAAAAATCTTATTTTTACCTGACCTATGACGTCGACTACTATTCGATAAAGCTGGAAGTGTATTCCACCGCCGAAATGAGCGACGAGGAAATTGCCGAAACGGGACCGTTGCAGGTTCTGAGAATGGACCTGTATCCCCAACATATCGGCGAAGAAGTCAGGATAGTTTTCCCCAGCTTCGAAGGCTTTAAGGAATTTCAGGACGTCATGACTTATTCGGGGTACCTGGAGGGTCAGTTCCTGTTTGCGGCGACCGAAGAAGTCGATCTTTCTATGTTGCTGGGATCGTTTATGGGGGACGAATCGGGATTGAACACGCCGTTTATCCTGCCCGAAGCCGCCGACATTTACTTTACGCTGTATTACGATCAATACATACGCGAACAGTTTTTGGATAACGGCAGGTGGACCAGGAGGGCAAGGAGCGCGTTCAGCCTGTATCTGTACATGGTGGTGGAAGATACCGTCACTCCGTTGGCGCACGTTTACGCCAACGACGTCAGTCTGAATACCGCCGACCCCGTCGAAGAATTGGGCTATGTTTGGTTGCAATACGATTGCCTGGACGGGTATATCGGCGAGGACGGCAGAGATTACACTTTGCCGCGATTTAAGGTTCGCGAGGATCACTTCGTCAGGGGATTTTATGCCTATATGGGCTACGATTTCGACTCCGAGGACGATGACGTGGTATTGGGACTTACCGATATCGTGGGCGCGTTGATGGAAGATTCCTGGGCGACTTTCGAACCCGACGTCATCCGAGTGACTACGTCCAACCAGACCATTAAAGACTTTTTCCGCGTGGACGAGCTGATAGGTACGGTTTCGGCTCAGATCGGGTTCAAACAGCGCGTGTTCAATATAGACGAACTGGAATCCGGCTTTGCGATGTACACGGTAGGCGACCTGGAGGATCTGAAAGGCAATTCGGTATATTCCGTTAAATTGCACGAAACCATTCCCGTCATATTCGATTTCGGAACGAGTATCACGGTAAAAGACATGTTCTTCCTGTATGACGAGGACAGTATCGCCGTAGTCAACGAACAACAATTCTATATGCCTACCACAAAGAACCTGTTTATGGGCGTCAGCCGCGATTATAACGTCGAGATACTGACCGAAGCGGGTAGGCTTGCGATAGACAACCTGAGGCTGATAGGCGACAACGGGCAGAATTTGTACGAATGGGAGCCTTTGGAACCCGTGCCCGATACCGCCGAAGCGTATTACGGAGGCACCGGTATCAGCGGTACCTATCCC
>DVNF01000024.1 GCA_018714575.1 Candidatus Stercoripulliclostridium merdigallinarum | reverse complement strand
GTTCAAAGCGACCAGATCGTTTTGGCTACCGCCCAACAGGTAGCTTTCGATAGTATCGACATAGGTGTCCTGCAACATATCGAAGTGTAAAAATTCCACCGCGAAAAATTCGATAAATTCCCACAAAACGCCGATCATGAAACAAAACGCCATGCTGAACAGCACTCGTGAAAAGAATGGTTTTGCGCCGTCCTGCGCCCCGAACAGCTTTTCCGCCAACATATATCCCAGGAAAAATATCATTGCGCCGGTTATGGCGTGGACTATGACGTCGGACGCGGGGATTATGCTGTAGACGTTATAGCACGGTCCCACGATACCGCCGACGGTGGCGATAATTATGATGAATACCAAAAGGTTGCCGCAATGGAAACCCATTAAATATTCGACGGGGAAAAGGGCAAGCACCAATAACGGCATTCCCAGACACAGGAAAAAGTCCCTTAGCCGTTCCGGCAGCATCGTCGCCATATAAATTGCCGAGCCCCAGCAAAACAATAAAAACACCACCATCATTACCGTAAAAGGAATGTTTTTAATGCGCGCCAAAAAATAATCTTTAAAGGGTATTTTTTTCATAAGTCCCTCCGTTTATCCGTCCGTAAGGATCATTAACAGGGTCGTTGATCGATCGAATAGGATTTGATCGGATTTAATCGTTGTCCTTTACGGTATCCGATACGTTGTCCGATACGCTGTCCGATAAGTTGTCCGATTCTTTTGCGACTCCGTCGTCGACGGCTTCGGCTGTTTCGGCGGTATCGGCGGCAGACGCGGTCGCCTCGATCGGTTTTCTGCGGTTGTTTACCAATTCCGGAATGAACATTTTGTTGAATTTCGGGAATTTATAGAAGCTGATTATCGAAACGATAGCTATGCTTACGGTGCCTGCGGCGGCTATCAACAGGTCGTTCAGGGTGTCGTATAATCCAAGATCCATATAACCGCCGTTTATCACCCATTCTTCTTTACCGCCGTCGTAGGTGATGACGGTTTGAGTGATGTCGTTCAGTTCGATTGCCACGTTATGCGATTGACTTAGCAGATACGATTGAATGTCGGTGACCATGGCGTCTTCCAACATATCGAAGCCCATTGTTTCGCTGATAAGGTATTCGAAGAACTCCCATGCCACACCGACGGTGGTGCTGAAGAATATTGCGAAAGCCAATTTTCCGAAGAAGTGTTTGTTGACGTTGTCTTTTCCGAAGAAAACTTCCGCCAGCATAAAGCCCGCGGCAAAGAACAGGATACCGGAAACGGCGTGCAGCAAGCTGTCGAACCAAGGCAGGATCATGTAGATGTTATAGGAAGAACCCAACAAACCGCCGCAAGCGCTGAATATGATCAATACGGTCAGGATGTAACCCACGCGGAAGCCTATCAGGTATTCGAATACGAACACTGCCGGGATAAAGATCATATATACGACAGCCAACAGCGCGTCGCGCGCGCCCAATTCGACTGCGGAATATATCATACAGCCCACGCAAAACGCCATATATAAGGCGCACATCACGGCAAAAGGAATATCCTTTATGCGGTTTTTGAAGTATTCCGAAAACTTTACCTTACGCATCTCAACGTCCATAGTAACACTCCACAGATTGAATTTTGTTTTTAAGTTTTATATAAATTATAGATTTATTTATAGATTTATATAAAATTATATATTGAATACGCCGCGGTGTCAACCCGGATACTTGCAAAAGTGATAACGATCGACTAAACGCGGGGGAAATGCAAAGCAAAAGTCGAAAAACAGAAAAGCAAAAATAAAAAGCGGAGAAAGGAAACCGATCGGCTTTACGTCAGATAAGTTATCAATGCGATCACGCTTAGGTGCAGGGGGTAGTAGATATAGAACAGCCATTTATTTACAGCCGATTTTTTGCCGCGTTCACCGGAATAGAAGTATAAAAGTATCGGCGCCAACAACAAACCCAGCGACGTCAGGACGGCGGTAAAGGATTTGGTAAAGACGGCGACGATAATATACAAAATAGAGATCCCCATCGAAAAAGCCGTTCTCTTATAGGGATCTTTTCCTGCGATGAAAAAGACCATTGCGTACAGCGGAGCCGTGATCCCCCAATCGCAAAAATAGCTGACCGCGACAGGGATCAGCGCCAAAAACAACCCCGGGAGCTTATTTTTGACCTTATCGAAGACGTTAATGGCGGCAAGCGATAAAATCAAAGTAAACAGGAAGTTGAAATCGGTATAACAAAACAGGGTGTCGTGTACGACCAAAGAATAGGGGACTGTGGAAATTACGGCAAAGACGAAGAGGCGCAGGTAGTATTTAGGCAGGCTTTTCGTATAGCGGTAACCTTCCGCCAGCATACAGCACATTATCGGCATAGTCAGTTTGCCGACGATACGCATCGGGATATATGCGGCGGCGACGCCTCCGAAAAAAGCCAAGGCGACGTGATCCAACGTCATAGCCGCCAGAGCTATGTACTTCAGCGCGTTCCCCGACAGGCCTTTTTTAACTGCGGAGTTTACCATTCTTTGTTGCGATCGTGTTTGATATCGTCGTAGTATTCGAAATACTTGTTTTTTTCGCGGTCGCGTAGGATCCTGGCTTTCTTTTTAGCGGCTTCGGCTTTTTTCCTTTGTTCCTCCGCCTTCTTTAGGGCTTCTTCCGCGGAAACTTCCGCCGGTCTTTCCTGTTCCATGGTTATAGGATACCACCAAAGTCGGATAAAGTCCACAAAAAACGCTCCGCAGTCCTTTTGCGGAGGAAAGTATCCTGAAAATTGCGAAAAAAAACAGCCCATACCTGAGTATGGGCTTTCCGATAGATACGAAATCCGAAACAATAGTGTTTAGTCGGCTTTGTAGGGCAGTAACGCCATAAACCTTGCGCGTTTGATCGCTTGCGCCAGGGCGCGTTGATGCTTTACGCAGGTACCGGACATTCTGCGGGGCAGGATCTTGCCTTTTTCGGTGATAAAGCGGGTACGCTTTTCGCCGTCTTTGCCGGTTTTTTCGGAGCTCTTCTCCATTTCCTTTACCAAAGCGATATAATCTATCTCGTCGGTTTTGGTTTGGCAGAAGTAGCAAACTTTTTTCTTCGGAGCGCGTTTTGCGGGACGCATGCTCCTGGTAGCTTCTTTATTTTCCTTTACTTGAGGATTGGTAGTAGTCATTTTTATCTCCTTTTTTAGAAGGGAAGATCGTCGTCTTCCTCTATTTGGATGGGACGAGCGTCGTCGGTTCTGCCGGCTTTGACTTCGGGAAGATCCTGGGCGTCGCGGGAATCGTCAGCCTTTGTAAACAGGAAGTTGACTTCGTCGGCGACAATTTCCGTGGTGTAGCGTTTGGAACCGTCCTGGGCGTCGTAAGAGCCCGTCTGTATCGAGCCGCTGACAGCGACTCTGCTGCCTTTTTTCAAGATACGCGCGCAAGTTTCCGCGGTATTTCTCCAACAAGTGACAGGCAAGAAATCGGTTTGTTGATTGCCTTCGCGGTTGCCGTAGCTGCGGCGGTTCACCGCCAGAGTAAAACGGCAAACGGCGATACCGTTGGGGGTGTACTTCAATTCGGGATCCCTGGTCAGGTTACCGATAAGGATACACTTGTTCATAACTCCTCCTTACGCCATCTTGGTGATGAGTTGACGAACGACGTTATCGTTGATTCTCATCTGTCTGTCGACTTCGGCAGGAACGTCGGGCGTAGCTTCGAATTGCATCAAAACGTAGTAGCCTTCGTTCTTGAAGTTAATGGGATAGGCGTATTTCCTGGTGCCCCATTTGTCAAGCATACCGACAGTGCCGCCAAGTTCTGCGATCAAATTCGAAAATTTGTCGATGACTGCGTCCTTAGCTTCGTCTTCGATGTCGTTATCGATGATGAATAAAAGCTGATACTTGTTCATAGATACCTCCTTTTGGACTTATGGCTCCCGCAGGAGCAAGGGTTATTTGCATAAAATGCTTAATTATTATATATACAGAAAGCAATATTGTAAAGCGTTTTTTCGAATTTTTAAAAGTTTTCTTCTTTTGAGGACGGGAAAGGCTTGCGGTAAAGGACTTTCGAAGAAAGAAAGAAATACTTTGCCGCCGGGGAAAAGCGACTGTTGACAACATCGCGCCCGCATATTAAAATAAGAATGACTTGCCAAGGCAAGACGCGAAAATCAGGCTCGCGGGAAAAACTCACAGGAGAAACTATGAAAAACAAAAAGAGATTGTTCGGCGCATTGGTCATTGTCATTCTTGCGCTGACGATGATAGCAACTCTTGCGGCGTGCGGAGAGGAAGAAACGGTACAATATACCGTGACTTTGAAATCCGGTTTTGACGATCAGGTCACAACGCAGACGCTGAACGAAGGCGAAGTGTTTACTTTGCCCGTCAATCCGTTTACCAGGGACGGATACACGTTCGATTATTGGACGGAAGAGGGAACGACTTATCCTAACCAGGTCGGTACTCCGATCCCCGTTTACCGCAATATGACGTTCGTCGCGCATTGGACGGAAAATTACGTTCCCGACGTACCGGAAGACTTTACCGTGACGGTAAAGGACGGATACGGTTCCGGACAGATAACGGCTGTAGTCACCGAGGGCGAAGAATACGTCCTGCCGGCGGCGGACACTTTTACGCGTCCCGAATACACTTTCGGCGGTTGGCAGGTAGGCGATTCGGTCATGGAGGCAGGCGACAGCGTTACGATCACCGCCAATACCGAGATCATTGCCGTCTGGAACGAGATTCCCAAATATAACGTAAGCGTATTGAAAGGATACGGCGACAACGCGCCGATAGCGACATACGTCGTAACTTCCGGCGGCAGTTATACTTTGCCGGAAATGACTTTAGACTATGCCGGTCATAACTTCCTGGGGTATGCGGATCTTTCTGGAGATCTTACCGAATATCTTGCCGCAGGCACGGTGATCGAAAACATCACCTCGAACAAAACCTTTGTGGCGATGTGGGAGGAAATTACATACTACACCGTATATTTGAAAAAGACTGCTGACGCAACGGGTACCGACGTCGATAATTCGAACAGGGTCACCGAGGGCGGCTCGTTCGTATTACCCGAATGTAATTTTGTAAATGCCGGATACGTTTTCAAGGCGTGGCTGTATGACGGCGAAGAAGTACAACCCGGCTTTACTATCGAAAACGTCGTTTCCGACATAGACGTTATCGCGGTGTGGGAAGAGGCGGCAGAGCCGCAGCCCGAAACTTATTCGGTCAGCTTTACCGACGGTCTGTATACCAGACCCGGTGGCTCTTATACGGAAGACACGGGGTATACGATACCTTTGGACAGCGACAAATATTTTTCCAAAGCCGATTATAAATTAATCGGTTGGACGGTCGCAGGCGACGATTCGGGTAAAGTATATAAGCCCGGCGAAACCTATAACGGCAACGCGAACGTGGTGTTCGAAGCCGTGTGGGAACAGATCGTTTATTACACGGTAACGCTGTCCGACGGCGCCGGCAAGAACGAAACCGTTGCGAGGGAAGAGTCGGGAACGGTATATGAATACATATTGCCTGCGGCGGATAAATTCAGCCGCGAAGGCTATACGTTCGCAGGTTGGAAGATAGGCGAAGAAACCTATTCCGCCGGCGAAACCGTCAACCTGACGGTGGATAAAAACATTACGATAACGGCTGTTTGGGAAGCCATACCCACATATACGGTAACCTATTATTACGAATTAAACGGAGCGCAAATTTCCGTTTCGTCCGCGATGTATTCGGGAACGAAATATGATTTGATAGATTATCCTGCCGACCAAACTCCCCCGACGGGAATGAGATTCGACGGTTGGAAATTAGTACGCGGCGACGAAACGGTATACGCTCCCGGCACCACGATAACCGTTACCGAAGACGCCGGATATTACGCCGTATACCTCGACGCCGTGTTCACGGTGGAATTCTCCGACGGCGAAAAAGTACAATCCTCTGAAGTAAAAGAAGGCGGCAACGTCAAGATACCTGCTCCCGACGAAAAGACGGGCTACACGTTCCTGGGGTGGTATCTGAACGGCGAGGGCGAAGCGTTAAAGGATAAATACGTTTATAACGTCACGACCGATATGCGCTTCGAGGCCAAATGGCAGATAAACAGCTACGAGATCACGTTCGTATATCATAACGGCAGTCAAACGTTCAACGTAAACTACGGCGAGATGCCCGCCGGTCCCATTGACAGCGACAGCTATCAGGACGACGATTATATCTATACGTTCAGCGGAACATACGATCCCGAGATCGTTGCCGTAACGGGCGATTGCACTTATACGGCAGTTTACAGCAAGACCGCCCGTCTTTATCCGATAACCTTTAACGGCGGCGGATACGTTAATTTCCTGAATACCGACGGCGAAGTAGTTTCTTCGGCAGAACGCAAAAATAATCAAAGTTATTTTGTAACGATTGAAAAATGTGTCGGAGTCAACATTTCAGAGATGAAAATATTGGCTAACGGCGTGGAAATAACAGCCGTTGACGGTGTTTACGAAATACCGTTTGTCATGGAAACCGAGGTTATTGTAGATGGAGCGTATTTTGTTGAATATGAAATAGAATTTGCTTATTCTAATGTCGAATATATTATCAAAGAAAAGCCTGAAAAAAATATTTATGGCGCAACCGTTCAATTGCTTGCCATAGGTAT